>CAZMWO010000381.1:0-3968 GCA_964569565.1 uncultured bacterium
TGAACAGGCGGATTTTGCCGGCAAACGAGACTTTGACTGCGGCGTTCTGGTCATTTTCAACGGTGCCGTTGAGCTGGTTCACAAAATCGCAGGCGAGCGTCAGCATTATCTGGCCGGGGGTGTTCTGAGATTCAATGCGAATCACTGAATTGCGGCGTGGTCGCCTGAACCGTTCGATGAATACAGTTACCGATTTGTCGGCAAAAGCAGCCATCGATGGAATATACTGCTGCAGATTTACAAAAAATAACGGCCCGAATGAGAAGGCTATCGGGTGTCCTGTCGCAGCAGGTAAGCCTTTGAATGGAGAAATGTCTGTCGCTTCACTGGCCGGCGGAGTCTCGGTTTGTGCTTCTGGTTCCAGGGCCGGCGGAGTCTCGGTTACCTCTTCGGGAGTCTCCTGCGGATTTTCCTGAGGAATCAGCTCCTCAACTGCCTCTTCTTGAGTTTTCTCTACGGTTACATTGGGCTTTTCATCGGAGTTGAACTGGTAGCTGCTGAACAGCGGCTCTTTAATTGACCTTTCGCCACTTTTGATGTCAGAGCATAGTTTGGTAATCTCTACCGACTTGTCGTAGAGCTTCTCTTCCTGATACATGCGCGCAATGCCCATGAGAATGTTGTTTATCTTGTTGCGGTCGGCATTTTCCTTGAACATTCCGTGGTAATCGGCCAGCGCCCTGTGATATGACTTCAGCCGGATTGCTACGTAAAGCGAGCTGTCAGGATCGTTCAACGCCGGATCAGCTTTGTGGGCTTCTTTCAAATAGGTGAGAGCCCGGTCAAAATCGTTCATGTCAAGATACACCCGACCGATATGCAGCAATATTTCACCTTGTCCGGGTGCTATCTGAGCTGCTTTGAGCAGCAGAGTCAGTGCGGTGTCGAGTTCGCCCATGCGGTAGTGCGCCCAGCCGAGAGTGTCTATGTAAGACGCATTCTGCGGTTCCATGCGCACGGCGGTTTTGGCCATGGCCAGGGCTTCCGCGATCTTTCTGCCCTGTTCGGTATACAGGTAAGCCAGATTATTCAGCGCCTCAACCGCGTCGGGCTTGATGGCAATAGCCTGTTCGTAGTGCTCGGCGGCTTTTTCCAGCTGGCCGGTGGCATAATAAAGGGTGCCCAGATGATAGTGCGGTTCATAAACATTTTTTTTGATCGAAAGAGACTTTTTCAGCTCTTCTTCTGCCTTTGCATAATCCTTGTTTTTAAAGGCGGCCCAGCCCAGACTGTCGCGAAACCCCGGATTTTCAGGGTTGATATCGACTGCCTTCTGACATAATTCCTGTGCTTCTTTTGTGTTAACACCATATTCTGCGTAAAGAAAGCCTAGATTGTTCAGCGCATGCGGGTTGTGAGGCGAAATGGCGAGGATTTTCTTGTATACAGCCTCTTCAAGCCAGAAGGGCTCCTGCTTGCCAGAACCCTGGTAATTCTCGTGCAACCCCATGTAGATTCCGAGCAGCGCATTGTGCAGCTTGTGATTGCGCGGATCAAGACTGGCAGCTCTTTCATACGAGGCTATCGACAGAAACAGCGCCGAATCCATGTTGCCGAGAAAACGAAATGCCTGCCCGAGAACATAGTAGTAATGAGCGGTGCGCGGAATAAGGCCGAGAGCCCTTTTGAGGTCTTCTTCCGGCTTCATCGGCATGAAATAGTCGTTCGGCCGGTTGCGCAGCAGATGAAAGACAATACCCTTGATCAGCCAGTAATCGCCATTTTCTGCCAGCTGCTCTTCGGCTTCAATCAGCAGATCTTCAAATTCCTGATCTCGTTTGTTGGCGGGGTCCGGTTCTTTGTCCTGGCTGAGGAGCAAACCGGAAAAAAATACTTCACGCAGTCTTTCGCTGTCGCTTATCTTCTTTTTGCCGGTGTTCAAAAAGTAACTTCTGCTGTGCTTTATCAGTTCTTCGCGGCGGGGGGCATCTGACAGGCGCAACAGGCTGAACCAGCGGTTGATTCCGTGCAACTGCTGCAGCATCGAGCCCTCATTTTCCAGTATATATTTCTTGAGCAGGTGAATGTTGAAATCAGCCGGCTTGCTTTTTTCGAAGCGTATTTCTTCGAACCCGAACAGAGGCAGACCGAAGTCGAAATTGGCTTCACCAGACGCCGACCCCGTTATGGCTGCCGAAATTAGAATTACCAGTAAAACCGCACGTAACCACTGCTTGCGCACTTTGTTGCCTCCGCCGCTATTTCAATTCCAGGTTCGGATTCGTTTAAAATTCTGACCGCCGGACTGAACTTCGAGTTCAACAGATCCCGGCTGGTTCATGTCGCTTGTGGCTGTAAATTCTACAACCTGCACATTATTGATGATCTGCCCCAGTTTAATGAACCAGTCGTCGAGGTTCGAACTGTCGGGCACATAAGAATAAAAGCCATCGGTGCTTTCTGAAATATGTTTGAGCTTCTTAACATCGAGCCAGCCGAAGCCAAACACAAAAACCGCAACATTATGAGTCTGGCAGCGCTTGACTACATCGTCGAGCGTGCTGATCGACGAGTTATCATTGCCGTCGGTGGTCAGAATGATGAAGCGCAGATGTGGTTGTGTCTTGATCTTCTCTATGCCGCGGTCGAGACCGTCGAAAAGCGCTGTGTTCTGAAGGCTGACACGTTTCTGCAGGGCATTGATGATCTCCTGGCGATCGGTTGACAACTCGAGAACGTCATGCACACTGCTGTTGAACTTGACTACCGCTGCTGTCACCGGCAGGGTGATCTGATTGATCAGATCGGAATAGTTGCTCTCTATTGCGGTCAGATCTTTCGAGAACATACTGGCTGAATAATCCATGACTGATGAAAAGCTGATCGGTGCCGCCCAGTCGGTGTACATGTGAAGCGGTCTTACTCTGGTAACACTCGCGCCGAGATTCTGCCCGTTGCTGTCGGTCACCTTGATGCTTATCTCATTCGGATTGATAACTTTCAGCGGACTGCCATCCTTGTCTGTGGCTGAAACGAACAATCTGAATTTTTTTGCATCGTCGCGCTCAAAACAATGAATGCGCAGAGCGTCTTCGAAGTCGTCTTCGGGTTGCATCTTCGGGTGGTAAGTGCTCAGAAATGAAAGATATCGACGCAGAGTTTCGAGAACGCTGTTGCTGGCACCTATGTTTGAAGAAAGTAGATACCAGAGTATGCCCAATCCGAGCAGTGACATGAGAACAAGAAACAACAGGTATTTCCAGATTGGAATTTTGAGTCTTTCGCCTCCGGGTGCAACTTCGACCATCAGTTTTCCTCGTTATTCGATTAGATATGGTGTGTGATCACTGGGTAGCGGTATCGGTTTCGAGAGTTCCGCCGGGCCGCTGACTGAGTATGTGCTCGAACTGGTCATTATAATCCTGCAGAATTTTGAGAATGCCGCGTTTGATCGACAGCAGTTCATCGCTCGCTGCGCTTACTTCGTGGTTTTTCTTGATTTCTTCTTCGATGGCATCTTCGAGCTTTTTAACTTTATCGGTCATCATCGGCAGGTACTTGCTCACTATTTCGCGCTGTTTCGGGAAGGGCAGTGATTTCCAGTATTCGCTGTAGACGCTTCTGATCAGGTAAATGCCCATGGTGTTGTTTTTGAGATAATCGAACATCTGGGTGATGGTGCGCCCGATCGGTTGCGGCTTGTCCTGCTGATAGCAAAGCTCGAACTGTACCAGTTCGTCGTTATATTCGATCCCGCGTCTGGTTTTGCTGTCGTCGGCGAACATCTCGTAGCGGAGCAGCAGGTAAACCATATAGTGTTCTTCAAGTTTCTTGGCCGGTATCAGGCCATAGCTCGACCATAGAATCGGGTAAGCATCGTTGGTGAGTACTGCATGACAGTTGATCTTGGCGTTGTTCTGCCGGTAAAGGTTGTGCCACTGCGTGATGGCGCTTATGTTGTAAGGCGCTATACCATGCAGGGTCTGCAGCAGGCTTATTTCGTAAGGATTGCGGGTGGGGGCGACGGT
>CAZMWO010000382.1:0-3968 GCA_964569565.1 uncultured bacterium
GACAGAATCGAAGCAGCCGCCCAGCCATTGCAGTGGCCTTCCCAGTTTTCGGCTTTGGGATTGTAGTGGTTATTGCGGATATCGGCTTCCCAGGCGACGGCTCCGGGGTTTTTGCCGGTTCTTGACTGTACGTAGGCATCGTATTTTTCGAAGGGAGCCGGGTTATGGCCGGGCCATCCCTTGATCAGAAAGCCTTTTTTGCGTGACCACCAGTCGCCGGACCATGGCGCCGGTTTGATTTCGCCGCGGGCGGAATCCTGGGCAACAGCTATAAGAGGGGTAACTGCGATGAACAATGCAACAATTATGCTGAGCTTTTTCATTATTCGTCACCTCCGGTCTGGGAACTGGCGCCAGGCAACTCGTTTGACGGAACCAGGCGCACCTTGCGCATGCGGTTTTCAGAAGAAACAGCCCAGGGACTGCCTTCCTGCCAGAGCTGCCGCAGGTTGGTGCTGGAACGCTCTTCGGCGACTTCCACCTGATAGGTAGCGCCAGTTGAACGGTAAGCTGCGAAAGTGTCAGCATACTGCCCCTCAGGCTTTTTGTTTTTCTGGCCAATAGTACGCTTGAAAGACAATGAGCCAACCTTTGAGGTGCGGCTGAACTTCTTTTCGGCAGCTTCGTTGCGATAGGCAGAAAAGCCATCGGCCCCCTGAACCGCATTGCTGGCGGGGTTGGTCAGCGGGAAAACCGGCAGGTCATAAGGAATCAGAGTATCCAGGGCGACCAGCGGTTCTGAATTTTCGGGATCGAGATCTCTTTCTGAATAACGCATACCTTCAGTGGTCGGAAAGACATCTATGACCCTGACCGGCTTGAGGTCTTCGACAGCCAGCCAGAGAATTGCCTGTACTTTCATTTCTCCATGTCTGGGGAATACATGGACGATATAGCACTGACGGCCATACTTTTCTTTGATCGCACGAACCCTGAACACCCATTGAATCGGGGGCAACCAGGCCTCACCTTCGGCTTTGAGATCGCGATAGGTTGCTTCAAGCACCCAGCGGTCGCCGGCTTTCCAGGTGGGGACAAATCCTTCATTGGCTGAGTCTGCCAAACCGACCGCAGAAAAGGCCAAAAGCATAAGTATGCTCAACACCAGTGTTCGTTTCATTTTGACCTCCAGAACGCATGAAAAAGAGATGTACAACTATTGTAAGAATATATCAGTCAGGCGTCAAGGTCTGAACTGCAAATTCAGCAATCCCTGCCCCTTCCATGGCCTGACAGCGCTTCTGGATCCTGCTACTGCGCGCGGGATGACAGATGAATGGCGCGCGATTACGATTGCGAGAACGAGCACGATTACGAGCACTATAACGAATACAAAAAAGCGCGCCTATCAGGACTCGAACCTGAGACCCCAGGATTAGGAATCCTGTGCTCTATCCACCTGAGCTATAGGCGCGGGCTTTTGCTGATGATACTAATTTTTGCTGGTAAAATCAAGCTGGAATGATATAAATTGTATCTGTACAACATATCTATCTGTTCAGGAGCTGGTAACTTGAAAAAACATCTGACTGCGATTCTGCTGCTGGCGGGACTGCTCGTCGCGACCGGCGTTTCTTCTCTAATGGCTGCCGACACCGGCAAGGTTATCACAAATCAATGCCGGCAGAATCTGAAGATGCTGAATGAGACGACAGCCAGGTTCGTCAAGGATACCAGCGATCATCTGCCGCCCTGGGCAAAATACGAGACGGTGAAAAGCAGTCTGATGAGCTTTGACTACCTGCCGAAAGACCCGGTTCAGCCAACCCCTGACTGCAAATATTTTCTGATCAGTAACAGCCGTGATGATTTTCAATGGTATTGCGGACTGCACGGTGTTCTCGACGGTGAAAAAACCATCACTTTTCTGTATCACGAACACCGCATAATGGCCAAGACTACTGAAAGATACATGAACAACAAGCGCTATAAAGAACACAACAGCGACCTGCTGCGCTGGACAGAATACACACCGACTCCGGTAGAGCGCTTCAAATATCACTATAACATGAATCCGCTCAGTACCATTCTGATCATGGGCGGTATCGTGCTGGTGATATTTGTCGTCTATCGAAGCCTGTAGGAGTCTCTTCAGCGGTTGAGCGGCAGTTTAACCTCTTCCGAGAGCTGTGCCAGCATGGTATCGACCCAGTAGCCTGAATAGCCAAGCCTTTTGGCCTTGAGCAGGTTCAGAATGGCTTTTCCACGTTGTTCCTGCTGTGTCCAGGCCATGGCCAATACCACATAAGGCCAGCCGTTTTTATGATTGCGGCCCTCAAGGTATTCGATCGTCTTGGCGGGCTGGCGCAGCGCCAGATGCAAAGCCGCCAGGTCATAGACCAGAAATTCGTTGCCCGGGTTGAGATATAACGCGAGAGTCAATTCCTCATAGGCATCGAGAAAAGCGCCGCGGCCGGCAAAAATCAGGCCCAGTGCCCGATGCGCGTCAGAATTCTCAGGGTCGCGGGCAACGGCCTCACGGGCGTAATGTTCTGCTGTATCGAATTCAGACTGCGTTGAGTAGCCGAGCAGAGAGAGGTGAAAGTATATTTTGCCAAGCTCAAGATAGGCGGTCTTGGCCTCTTTCTCGTTGAAAAGCAGGGAGTCTTCGTAATGCCGCCACGCCTGGCGCAAAAGATCCACACTTCCCTTTCGGATGCCTTCCTCGATCATTTCCTGCGGATCGACAAGCGGAATACCGCCTTCTACAACCCTTATGGAAAGTGCCGATGCAGCAATCGCCGAAGCGAGAAGGAAGACTGCCGGCAGAACAAACAATTTCATTTTATTGCCAATAGACATTTGCATCCTCCTGATGTTATTAATTAACCTGCTCTATTCTCTATCATGACAGTCACGCAAAATCCAGCAAAATTATGAACACCAACAAGGTTAATGAAACGGCTTTCAAATCCAGGTTAAGTCAGCCGACCGCCTGGATAATACTTTTTGTATTTTTCGCGGCCCTGCCGATTCTCATCTACTATGAATGCTACAGCCTTTATATTGATGAGCAGATCGCCAGCAACAAAGAAGCCATCATCAAAATCTTTCACCGGGAACTGACATCTTTCGGCAGCAAAGCGACCAATCGTCAGATCTTCCTGCAACAGCTGCAGAGTTACCGCGACGGTCTGCGCCGTCACACAGACGAGCCCGAAAGAAATGTTGTTTTGAGCGAAGCATTGATCGAGGAACTGCCTGAAAACACCAGCATCATAGCCTGGGACAAAGACGGCCGTTATCAGGAAGCCCTCTCGGCGATAAGAATGACCGGCCTCAGTCGTGAGCAGTATGACAAGCTCATCGAAATTCTTCTCGACACTCACAGCGACTTCGCAGCCGGTGCGAATCTTCAGACTCTTCACCAGATAGAAAACTTTGAAAAAGAGCATGCCGATTTCTTTGCGAAACTGGTGCCGCTGACAGGTCGCGCTTTCTCGTTCACCCGTGCGTTTACCAGCCCCAACGTCATGTTCGGCAGCTATCTGGAAACCTCAGAGACTTTTTTCTACTGGGATTTCATCAACAATCAGAACAACAACCAGGGCGGATTCATGGTTTTCATACCGCTCAAGAATCTTCCGGTCACTTTCGGGCTTTCGCAGGTTCTGCTACGCGACCCCAGCGCAACTCCTGAATTCAGTAATGGCTTCTTTGACCGGACCAGCGGCCAGATCGAGCTTTCTTATCCGGGTCTGCTCGAACCTGCCAGACAGGGCGTAGGCCTTTTCATTGACGGTCTCAAGAACCCGATTTATTACGATGACTGGGTATTCTTCGTTCAGCCTTTGGCAGAGAGCACTTCGGTGAATATTTTTGCATTGTTTTCGACAAAGTCACTAAGATTGTCGGGTGAATCGCAAAAAAACAGTGCCAGAACTGCCAGCCTGATCATCGTGCTTCTGGCGATAGTATTCTTTTATCACTCATACAAGCTCGCTTCTACCACCGGGCTGTCTCTGCGC
>CAZMWO010000383.1:0-3968 GCA_964569565.1 uncultured bacterium
ATTGAGCGGGCCTATCAGGTGGTAAACGAGAAAAATCCCGGCCTGAGCGAAGAGCGCAAAAGGGAGGTAGCCCGTATCGTTGGCGTCGGCGCCGTTAAATACGCCGACCTGTCGCAGAACCGCAACAACGACTATGTTTTTTCCTTCGACCGTATGCTGGCGCTTAATGGCAACACTGCGCCTTATCTGCAGTATGCGCACGCCCGTATATGCTCGATTTTTCGTAAGGCCGGCATCGATATCGACACTTACCGGGCGAAAGCGGTAATATCGCAGACTGAAGAGCGCGATCTGATCGTGAAGCTTATGGAATTCAATCAGGCGGTAACTGCTGTGGCGGCCGAACTTCGACCGCATATACTGTGTAATTATCTGTATGAGCTGGCAGCCTGCTTTTCGTCGTTCTATGACAAATGCCCGGTGCTCAGCTGCGAAGACGAAAAGGTAAAGGCTTCGCGCCTCATTATCAGCAGTTTTACCCGCCGGACTCTCGCGAAAGGTCTTGAACTGCTCGGTATCTCAGCTCCCAGGGAGATGTAATTATGGCGATCTGCCCGAAATGTTCTTTTGCTTCTGTTACCGGTCGCTATTGCGGCAAATGTGGTGCAGTTGTCGATAAGAAGCCGGCAGCTAAAAATGCAGCAAAGCCGGCTGCTGAAAAAACTCAACCGGCCGCAGCGCCTTCGCCAAAACCTGACATCGAAAGTCTCGAGCTGGCTCTCAAGAAAGGCCCGGCAGCCGCAGAAAACTATTTGAACCTTATCGAGGCTCTGAACAAAATCGGGCGCTATGAACAGTCTTATTCTACCTTTCGGGCTGCCCGGGCTCTGGCTCCCGACAACCCCGACGTGCTCAAGGCCGGCGCGGTCATCTTCGAGCTCATGAACCGCCGCGAAGAAGCGATCGAATGCCTCGGATCTGCTCTAGAGCGTAGGCCTGACGACACCGAAGCGGTGTTCCGCCTTTCCGGGCTTCTTTATGACAGCGGCAAAAAGGAAGAGGCGCTGCAGCAGATCGAAGTTCTGCATCGTAGAAACCCGCGCAATCAGGACGTGCTGATACGCATGGCGCAGATTCACCTGAGCCTTGGCAATGCTTCTGAAGCCCAGAAATACCTTGCCGCCTACAAGGAACTGGCCGGCGCTACTGCCGAGATGTATCTGTTGCTGGGCGAAACTATGCTGGCGCGCAAGTTTTATGATGGCGCGGTCAAGAATTTCCGGGAAGCTATCAGGACTTTTCCGGATGACCCGCAGATGCGCTTCGGCTTAGGCCGCGCCTACCTGGGTATGAACGAAAAGGGCCAGGCCCTGCTCGAGTTCGAACAGGCTCTCAACCGGAAAGCAGACAACCCTGATATTCTTATCGAACTCGGCAAACTTCAGAACTCGATGGGCATGGAAGAACAGGCAGACCAGACCTTTGCCCGCGTTGAAAAGAGCAAAAATTCGAATGGCGAGTGTTTTCTTGGCATAGCCCGGCATTTTGTCGAACGCAGCGATCTGGCGCGGGCGGTCAAATACCTTGAAATGGCGCATGATCTCAGCCCATACCATCCTGAGGTTCAGAAAACTCTCGGCCAGACGCTGGCGCGCCAGAAGCGCCATGCTGAGGCGCTCGCAATTTTTCAGCAGGCGGTAGAAACCTACCCGCACTGCGAATGGGGGCACGAAGGCATTATCAGCAGTGCCGAGGCAACCGGAGCGTTTGCCCTCAAGGCCGGCTCGCAGAAGAAGCTTCTCGAAATAAGAAAAGCGGGGGCCGAAGACTGGTGCGATTATGGCGAAACCCTGATAAGACTTGGTCGCTTCGATGATTCGCAGGACGCTTTTGAGGCTGCTGCCAGAATCGACCCGACCTGTGTGCGCGCTTACCAGGCTCCTGAACTGATAAAGATCGAAAAAGCGCGTGCCGAAGGCGAAAAAATGGCGGCCCAGGGCATCGAAGCCCTGCAGAAAAAGTTCTATCTAACTGCGGCCGAGCGGCTTGAGCGTGCGCTCGAGCTGGTTCCCAACCAGTCTGAATGGATAAAGACGCTGGCGGAGGTCTCTCTCAAAACTGCCGAGGTCGATCGCGCTTCCGGTTTGCTGGCGCGTGCCCGCTCTTTCGACTCGACCGATTTCAAGACCAGCTTCAATCTTGCCCGGGTATATGAGTTCGAAAACAAGGTTCCGCTGGCAATTGAACTTTTGACAACCATTACGCGCGACCACCCCGGCGAGCTGGCGGCGCATCTAATGCTTCTGCGTCTGAAGCGCAGCCAGATACGGGGTTCGCGGGTTGAGCCTGAAATGCTCGAGGCGCTGGTCAAGAATCTCGAGCTCGAGCTTGCGCATATTCGCCGTGATTCGCCGGTGCCTTTAATGGTGCGGGCTTATGCCAGATATATTTTTGGCAGTCGTTCGAAATTTCAGGTCGAGAGTTTTGCCAGCGCCGAAAAGACTTTTAACGAGGTCTTGAAAAAGTTCGGCGACAACGAAGCGGCGATACGCGGTCTGGCGCTGATTGACCGCGCCCGGGGTAACGTCGAAAAAGCGGTCGAGCATACGCATGCACTGGTAAAGCTTTCATCAGACCCGCAGCGACTGTATGAACTCGCCCGTCTGCACGAAAACTTCCAGCAGCACGGTGAGGCGCGCAAGTGCTACTCGTCATTGCGCAACCTTTTCCCTGAAAACGGCTATTATCGGCGCAAAAATATCGAGATGACCGCCGAATTGTCGAAGAGTGGCAGTAAGAACGAGCTGATGAACATGCTTTCTGAACATCATCAGGCGCTGCAGAGCAAAACCGACCAGATCTGGCTGCTGTATGAGACCGCACTTGGCCAGGAACTGCTTGCCGAATACACGGCACAGAAAGACGAATGGGTCAAGAAGGCGCTGCTTAACTGGCATAAGGCGTCCAACCACAGCGACAGTAACCACTGGGTGCGCTGGGGAATGCTGCGTTGCCAGTTCAAGCACCTTAAGAGTGCCGATCGCCAGCGCGCCGCCGCGACCAATCTCAAAGCCTGTGAAAAAATTCTGCGCGAAATGCCGGACAGCGCTCTGGCTCTACAGGCCGTCGCCCGTTGTTATCTTGCTTATGGCGATCTTACCAACTCTGATAAAGCGCTCGGCTTTCTCGAAAAATCGTGGTTCCTGTCGACCGAATACAGCGAAACAGCGGAGTTGCTGGCAAAAACCGCCAAAGAACTTGGTAAGTCGGTTATAGTAGACGCAATTGGTTATAACATGATACTATTGGAACCTGAGCTGGCGACCACTATGTTTCAGCTCTAGATGTTTGCGTATATCCAGAATATACATTCAGATAATTACGGAAGTAGACTGATATTGCACGAACGAATAAGACAACTGATCGATGAACTGCCGGCCGACGCCACATACATGAAAATGCATGTACAGGGCAGTTCAGAAACGCTTGCGCTGATTCGTCGGGTGCTCGCAGCCTGTGTGCAGCATCTGAATCTCGGCGCCGCCCTGCTTAACGATATCAAGCTGGCGACGACTGAAGCCTGTACGAACGTTATAAAGCATGCCTACAAGTTCAATGAGAGGATGTCGTTTGATCTTGAGATTACGACAAGCGAGGAAGTATTTGTGGTAGATGTTTATTATCATGATCCGGATTTTGTTCCGGCCAATATTCCGGTTCCTGACCTCAACGAGATCAGAGAAGGCGGGCTCGGCGTTTTCATCATCAGGAACATCATGGATCACGTGGATTATATTACTGAAAGTGACAGCGGCCGCGTCAGGCTGCAGATGGTTAAGATCCTGAAACAGCAGGACAGGAGTGGAGGCCAATGTGCTTAAAATAGACTGCCAGATAGATGCCGAAAAAAAGATCAAGGTATTCTACGTCGATGGTGAACTCGACATCCAGAGTGCCAAGGCACTCAAATCGGAAGTCATGGATTCGATCGAATCGACCGGCTGGACATACGAGCTGAATATGGATCG
>CAZMWO010000384.1:0-3947 GCA_964569565.1 uncultured bacterium
GAAGTTCATCTTACCAAAAACCCGTTACCAAGTCAACAAGATTTTTTATTTTTTTTGCAGCCGGTTTGCCGACAAAACTGCCTTGTTCAGCCTGAGCAAAATATTCATGCAAATTTTCCAGGTTTTGAGTAAAGTATAATCATGACAAACTCCCGTACTGAAACAGAAATATGACTGACAAACAGAAACACAATGACATCAACAGCTTTCTAAGTGCTACCCGCCGGCACATTGCAACGCTTATCGAAAATATTCCCAGGCTTTATAGAAGCCTCAATGGAAGTCATCCTGACCTCGAACCGGTAAAACTGCTCGAAAAAATGCCGGTAAAGATCATTGAAGCAGATGACGTGCCGGTAGTTGCAACGGCCTTCTGTGGCCCCAGCGGTGCCGGCAAAAGCACGATATTCAATCTCGTGACAAAACTGAAAGTTCCGGCCGGCGGAGCAGTTAGACCGATGACACACGCGTCGCTGGTCGTGACACCAGAACAGATTGCCGACAAAATCGACCTCGTTCGCCTGTTTCCCGGATTTAAACTGGAACCCATGCAGGCGGTTAACGATCTACGCAACCCGGTGTGCCCCTGCGACCGTCTTTTTTACAGCACATACCCGAACGCCCCTGAAAACAAAGGCTTGTGGGTCTGCCTTATCGACATTCCCGACTTCAATACAACACATCGCGAGAACTGGGAAAAGGCAGAGCAGATGATCGAGAGAGCCGATTCAGTTATCTTTACCGTCTACAACGAGGCTTACAAAAGCCAGAAAACCTTCGAAATACTGAAAAGAGTCCTTAAATTAAGCGGCAGCGTAACCTACCTTCTCACCAAGCTAGATCCGGTAAATTGCGGGGAAAACGCCAGAGCGATCCGCGATGACCTTATCGAATGCGCCAGAAAAGATGCCGACTTCCACTTAAAGCGCTCAGATGGCGAATCACTGGTGGAGTTTCTTGAAAAGGCACCTTTTTACTACAGTGCCTACGACAATGCTCTTGGGATCAACAGTATGATAGCGCTGGCCAACTGCAGCGAAGGCTTTTTCGACCACATCTTTGGCCAGCAGGGGCTGGCGACTATCCTCAAAAGACAGCTGCAAACGATTACTTCGGGCCGTGAACTGTGTGAAATTACCTGCGCATCGGCCCGGAACCTGGAGCAGAATATCAGCCGAAAAATCGCAGTGTGCGATGAGCAACTGCAACAATCAGCTGCAAGAATAGCCGGCAACGAGTTTCCCATCTTCGCTATTCTCGAGATGATCAGCAAAATACTCGAAGAGAACCGCCCCAATATCATAAAACGCCTGTTTTCACCCCTTACCAGACTTGGCTCAGGCCTTCGCAGTGTCTACGACAGCATCCGGAACCTGCTGGTCACACCAGGCAGAGCAAAAGACCTGCATCAGCGAAGCGAAGTTGAGCGCCAGCGCCTACAGATTGAGATAGACCGCCTCGTAGAAGACTGGCGACGCATTTACACTTCTGATGAGCTTGCCTATGACAAATGCCGCAAACTGGCTGAAGCAATGCGCAGTTCACCCCTGCCGCCAGTCAGTAAAGACTGGGAGTCGCACGTCGAAGCAGAGATGCGCAAATATCTGCAGCAGAACCCCAATCTATGGATATGGCTTGACGTTATCAAGGAACTGATCAAAGGCGCCGGTGCCGGACTTATTGCTGCAGACATAGTTATCGACGGAGGCCTCGGAACCATGGGAACACTTGCCCTTATCGGCAGTGCAGGAGCCCTCGGAGGAGTCCTTTCAGAAATTTTCACACTGATGGGTCTGCGCGAACAGGTTAAAGATGCCAACGCCCGATGGGTGACCGAACGAAAAAAATGCTATTTCAATCATCTTCGCGACAACCTGGCCCGCCCACTCTTTCTGGAAAAACTTCTGAATACTGCTGATGATTTGCAGCCAGAAATCATCGAACGATGCGAAGCAGCCTGTCAAGAGCTCAAGGAGATCAGTGCCAAAAATGGAACCATTTAAATTAAAGCTTCTGCTCACCCGCGCCGGCGAAATCAGAGAGAAGGCAGCCAGCTTCAACCGCAACGACGATTTTGCCAGACTGCAACACAATCTCGAACTGGCCAGCGACTACTGCGGCCGCGAAGAGATGCGAAAACCGCTGATTATTGCTATTGTCGGTGGCACCGGTGTAGGCAAATCATACATTTTCAGCGCTCTGTGCGGCGTCGACGGCATAAGTCCGTCATCTTCTTCAATACGTGGATTCACGCGCAAACTTCATATCAGCGCCAGCGAAGAAGAGCGCTGCTTTCTGCCCTTCTCTGCCGAAGAGGCAAAATTTGTCGATATCAGCTTGCCCGGAATCGTTCTTATCGACACCCCGGACCTCGACACCATTCATGCCGAGAACGCCAGAATCGCACGAGAAACATTGTCTGTCGCCGACATTATCGTTTGCGTTACTACTCCCGATAAGAGATCGGACTTTGTGGTCAATCAGAATGTCGTTGAATGGGCATCGCGAAAGCGCTGGTTTTTTGCAATGAACAAGGCTGACACGGCTGATGTTGTCGCCGATAAACTTCGGCAGGACTTCATATCCCGCCTCAGAACTCTCGGCTTCGAAGACTGCAGCAAAGCCGTATTCGTCTTCAGCGCAACCGACAAGGAGAATCATGAATTTGCCAACTTCCGCGAAAGCATTGCTTCTGCCCGCTCGCTGCAGAGCAACCGCCTGTTGAAGCAGGAAGCCTGCCTGCGCCAGATTCTACATGCCTTCAACTCTGAACGGTTGATCGAAAGACTGCTTAAGCTGCTGATGGATCTAAAAAACAGCCGGGATATCCTTATCGAGAGACTGGTTGCGGCTGAGACCAGAATATACCAGGCAGAAAACGTTTATCAGGCTACACGCCAGGCTTTTGCTGCATGGTCTTACTCGGCACTATGCAAAAGGCGCAGTTTTTTTCTTTTTCCGTGGCTGCTGGCAGGCCGTTGGCTGAATGACGAAAAGGAAAACGACTACCTTGAAAACGAGGTAGAGCAAACATTTCGTAAAAGTACCGATCTGCTCAACCTCTTTACCGACGAGCGTCGAAGCATAGAAGACAAGGCTCTGACAATGCCAGAAGACAGTCAGGCTACCTATTCTCTGCATTATTTTCACAATGCCGGCAAAGCGATCATTCACCAGGTCAGAAAGAACTCTGAACTTGCCGTCAGCTCAAGACTTATGCGGTTCTACATTTTTATTGCCAATCTTCTGCCGGTTATCGTCTTATTTCAAACCCTCTACCGGATGATAACCAGCTGGCTCAACGCAACATGGCTGCCAACAGATTTTTTTGTGCATGCGGCGCTGATAACCCTTGCCGCGACACTGCCGGGATACCTGCTGATAAGCCGCGGCCTGACCAGAATCGGCGACCAGATGATACCGGAAGCGCCTGCTCTGGATAGCAGACTCAACCTGCTCGATGCGCGGATAAACCAGATAGAAACTATCCTGCAGCTGTCTTCGCAGCTGCATTCTTCGGCTGACAACGAACTCGGCCGTATCAGATCAATATTGCCCGAAAGCAGTTACGGCATCAGCGCCGGTATTTCACAGGCTGAAAAGGATGAATTTTCCCGGCCGGCTGTTAAAAAAACGGAATCAGCAGATAAACCAGCAGCATAACGGTTATCAAAGCGGCAAACAGATCAGTCATGCCGAATTGAAAACGCTGATAACGGCTACGCTGAGCTGACACCCGGTAACCGCGGGCTTCCATGGCAAGCGCCAGTTCGCCGGCCCTTATGATAGACTGTGTCAGAGTCGGAATCATCAAAGGCATCAGAGCTGCAGCTGATGAAAGCAGACCGCCGCCATCGAGCCTGGCACCGCGGGCAATCTGAGCCATGCGTATGCGATCGATCTCGCCGAGAATCACCGGAAAAAATCGCACGGCAATAACCATTACC
>CAZMWO010000385.1:0-2151 GCA_964569565.1 uncultured bacterium
TACGACCTCGAAGAAATGGAACTCTGTTACGCGCCGCCTTACGGTTCAGCCAAAGACCCGGTCAATTACGCCGGCTTCGTAGCTGCCAATCTGCTGCGTGGTCACAGCGAGCATTGCCACGTCGAGCAGATTGCTCATCTAAAGCCTGACCAGAAGCTGATCGATATGCGTACGCTCGAGGAAGTGCAGGCGGGCATGATTCCGGGAGCTGTTCATATTCCGCTGCATGAACTGCGTCAGAAGATAGGTGAGTTGTCGAAAGATCGTGAATACATCGTATATTGCCAGTCGGGATTGAGAAGTTATCTTGCTTACAGAATTCTGAAACAGCATGGTTTGCGGGTATGCAATCTCGATGGTGGCTACAAGACTTACTGTATGGTAAACCAGACGGCGGTTTACGACAAGTCGATCATGACTGATGATGCCGGCGGTGCCGTTGAAATCAGCAAAGATATACCAGCGGCGGCTGATCTGGTGATTGCTAAAAAGCTCGACGTTTCGGGCCTGCAGTGTCCGGGGCCGATATCACAGCTGCGCAAGGCGATTGACGCGATAGAAAAAGGTCAGGCTGTAGAGATTCTTTCGACTGACCAGGGTTTTGCTGCCGATGTGCCGGCCTGGTGCCGTTCGACCGGTCACCAGTCGATCAGCATCGAAAAGATCGCAGGCGGCAAATACCGTGCCGTGGTGCGCAAACTCGGCCAGCAGAGCTGTACGGCTCTGACCACCTGCCAGAAGCAGATGTCGAATGTCATCTTCAGTAACGATTTCGACAAGGCAATGGCTGCTCTCATCATCGCAAATGGCGCAGTGGCGGCCGGTTACAAAGTTACTCTTTTCTTCACCTTCTGGGGCCTCAGTCTTTTGCGCAAAGAATCTGACAAGCCAGTCAAGAAGGATATGATGGAAAAGATGTTCGGTATGATGCTGCCTAAGGGCATCGATGGTCTCAAGCTCTCGAAAATGAACATGGGCGGCATGGGTACTGCCATGATGCATAAAGTAATGGCCAGTAAAAACGTAGCTTCTCTCAGAGAGCTTCTGCAACAGGCTATAGAAAATGGTGTCAAAATGGTGGCCTGCTCGATGAGCATGGATGTCATGGGTATCAAAGAAAGCGAACTCATCGACGGTGTCGAACTTGGTGGTGTCGCTATGTATATCGATGAACTGTCAAAGAGCAATGCTGGCCTGTTCATCTGACCTGACAGCGGTCTGAATATAATAGATCACAGGGGATGCCATGTGTGTGCCCTGTGATTTTTTATTTATAAATTTTTTTAAAAAAAGTGCAAATCAGGCATTTTGGCTTAAAAATCGCAGAAAATCAAAGTATATTGCTATTAAATTGGTTTAATCAGTTCAAATCGCGCAAAAGAATGTGGAGCAGATTGTCGATAATCCTAATAGATAGGCAATAGTGTGCCTTGTCGAAAACAAAGAGAAAGGAGGCTAAAGATTTTCAAGAACAAAAGATAGGGCCTGAAATTTAAGGAGTTCAGCACAAGGACGTGCTGAAGACGAAAATTCAAGGAGGAATTTTATGTCGCTTAGAATCAACCAAAACGTACTGTCAATCAAGACCTACGCAAATCTTTCTCAGACCAGCAACCGACTCGAAAAGTCAATTCAGAAGCTCAGTTCCGGACTGAGAATCAACTCAGCCGCCGATGACGCAGCCGGCCTCGCTATCAGCGAAAAGATGCGCCGCCAGATCAGAGGCCTCAACCGTGCCGCCCTCAATGCCCAGGATGGTATTTCAATGATCCAGACGGCAGAAGGCGCTCTCAATGAATCGCAGAGTATTCTTCAGAGAATGCGCGAACTGGCAATCCAGGCTTCAAATGATACCCTGACTTCCAACGACCGCCTCGAAATCCAGAAAGAAGTCAATCAGCTCCGCAGCGAAATCGACCGCATTTCACAGGGTACTGAATTCAATACCAAGAAACTTCTCGATGGCAGTCAGTCCTCTCTGATCAGCTCAAGCTCAAAAGCTGTCAACGGTATCGTTGTCGGCAACGCTGCTCATGGCGGTGATTACAATGTCAGCATAGCGCTGCTGAATGGTGGTATCTCTCAGATGCAGAGAAGCCAGATGTTCACCGACAAGAACACCGGCGAACTGGCTGATGGTACGACTAAACT
>CAZMWO010000385.1:2161-3938 GCA_964569565.1 uncultured bacterium
AAGATATCGCTGAATTCTATGATGCCAACGGGCAGTTTCTGCTTGATTCTCCGCAGCAACTCACTATCACTGGTAACTCCAAAGATTCGAGCGTTACCGTTGATGGGCAGATGACTCTCAATGAACTTGCCGGAGCAATTCAGCAGGCGATTAACAGCAGCAACGGCCTTGGTATGAAAAACTCTACCGCCGAAGTGGTGACCACAGCAGCAACCGATGTCTCCGGCCTCGGCGGTTACATGCAGGTTGTTTCGGGTTCTGTCGGTGAGCAGGGCAACTTCTCGATTGCCGGCCCGCAGGGCGTTGTCGATGCTCTCGGTTTCTCGGTTACCCGTGAATCTAAGAACAATCTGGTTCAGATCATGATCGAAGACGCTCAGGGCAACAAAACCACCGTTCGCACCAGCAGCGACCGCGCCAGTGGTCTGCTCGAAGGTATCGATCTGCAGTTCGACTCGCAGGCAGCTCAGATTGCCGGCTCAGGTGGAATACAGTCAGGACTTCGTTTGTCTGCGGAACAGACCTTTACCATCTCAGCCGGCGGTGACGAGGTGACGATTACAGTCGCAACCGGTGAATGGACAATGGAAGGTATTGCCCGCAGTATCAACAAGCAGATCGCCGATGAAATTGCTCTCCTCGAGCCAGGCTTGCAGGGGTTGAGTGCTTCTATTGTTGAGGGCGAACTGCAGCTGAGTTTCGAACCACCGACCGTTTCGAATGGCACCACATTTACTATTTCCGTCGCAGCTGCTGTAGATGGTGCTACTCTCGGGATTCAGAGTGTCGGGCCGATGAGTGGTTCTTATCAGGGTAACAAGGATGACTCGAAGATGATCGAGGGTTTCAGTCTCTACCATACTGTAGGCGCTACTGCTGTTACGTTCGAACTCACTGATGGCGATGCGCAAAGCTCAACTCTTGCTGCATATACAACCGACAGTGATGCTGAAAATGCTGACATGGTAGAAATCAACAGCTGGATAGCAAATATGAATACGCAGCTGGAAGGTGCCGATGTTCAGATAAGAGTGGATGCTGTGAATGGTTCTCTGGCATTCACTGCAACTCGCGTTGGACAGGAAAATCTCGCTTCCGGGCCTGTGAAGAGCCAGGTAACTCTTGCCGTGAGTGACGCTGATGCCATGAATACCTTTGGTCTCAAGAACGGCACTGCCATGGGTTCTGGTGACACCAACTTCCGTATTCATGTTGTCGATAACAAGCCGCAGTTCCAGATTGGTGCTGATGCCGGTCAAAGAATGCAGATATCTATGGGCAATATGTCTTCAGAGGCACTTGGTGTTGATAAGCTTGATATGACAAGCGTTGAAGGAGCTCAGTCTTCGTTGTCCAAGATCAATAAGGCACTTGATAATGTTTCGGCTGAAAGGTCAAAACTGGGTGCCTATCAGAACCGTCTCGAATACGCAATCAACAATATTCAGAACACTTCAAGCAACCTGACTTCGGCTGAATCGCGCATCAGAGATGCCGATATCGCCATGGAAATGATCGAGTTCACCAGAAATCAGATCATCTCTCAGTCAGGCACCGCCATGCTGGCTCAGGCCAATATGGTTCCGCAGAGCGTTCTCTCGCTGCTCGGTCAGTAACTGATCTAGTTCTAGTTTAAAACAGCTTTCTGCTGTTGCGAAGCTTGTCTTCGCAACAGCAGATTTTTTTTTGCAAAAAAAACAAAAATAGTCCTTGACGCAAATGTTGATCTTTATACTTTATCGCCCTATCGCAAGGATGCGAAATTTTAAAAGACTGA
>CAZMWO010000386.1:0-654 GCA_964569565.1 uncultured bacterium
ATAATTGCCTTCCCAGTTGATTTTGAATGGCTCGAGCTCACGCCCGCGCAAAACGCGCTTATATGTTGCAGACATCTTCTTGTCGCTGACGTAACGCGAAACTTTGCCATCGCGTTTGAGAGCTTCCTGAATGCCAACTCCGACCCGGCAGTGGCTGCCAAGCCGGCTGCAACTGTTCATATCGGCAAAAACCTGCTTTAATTGGGGCGGCACTATTGCCTGGCGCAGGCCATTTGGAGTTTCAAAGAGCCTGGCGGGGGCCTGATAACACTGATTCCAGCCGTCATTTTCGTTATACCCTGTGTAAACATGCAACTGATTATCATCAGGCGGGAGGCGGGCATCGACAACCAGAATGGCCGGCAGAACCCCGGGAGCAAGCACGAAGAACCTGGCCGGCAAAAGCAGTAGAGCCCGCGCATGATGGCCGGCAAAAATAAAATGCCTGATCTGGCTGCATTGATGATTCACCAGATAGGTATGCGAAGTAAGCATAACCAGCCGGCCGCCCGGTTGCAAAGCCTTGAGGCTGCCCTCGATAAAAAATGTATAGAGGTCTTTTTCGCCCTCACCTGTCTCATAAAGCTCTGCCAGGCGCTGTTTAAAAGCATCATCAAGATTAACGCGATATGGAGGATTACCAATTATTACAGA
>CAZMWO010000386.1:664-3935 GCA_964569565.1 uncultured bacterium
CGAGCACCGGCCAGCCGCATCCGGGAAAAGCACATATCAGCCGGGTCAGGCAGACGAACAATGCCTGCAGATCGATATCGAAGCCGTGCAGGCGGTTTAAGAATCCTGCTTCACAGAGAGATTGCTTCGTCGTTGCACTCCTCGCAACGACGGGGTAACTGGAAGATTGCTTCCGCCTTCGCCAAGGCTTCGGCGGACAGGTCGTCGATGATGGCTCATTGCGAAGGGCATGAATGGGCGAGTGTCGGTGAGCATCAGGACGGAAGCGAACCGACCAATGACCTTTATCTTCATCTGCGGCCATCTGTGTAATCTGCGGATCAGTCTTTTTCGGCGCCAGATGTCTTGCCATAGCTATCAGAAAACTGCCGTCGCCGCAGGCCGGATCGAGAATATCGCCAGCTGATCCCGGCTCTGCAATCGCAACCAGCCTTTTTGCAAGAGCTTCAGGAGTATAAAACTGCCCGGTGCTGCGCCTGCGTTTTTTCTCGCGACGTTCTAGATCAGGCACTTCGCCATCAGCAGCCGTTTTTAAAATTACTTCACAATCAGTCAATGAAGCAAAGACGTTTGCCAGTTCATCGGGAGCGCCAAGACTGCGCAGGATCTCTGATGGGGATGGCTGATCGGTTGATGAGTCAAGATGGATTCTGCGACTTTCTTCTTCGCCAAGGCTTCGAAGAACAGGTCGCGCAGAATGACGCTGTGTTGTCTGATATGTTGCAGCTATCCTGCTGTTAAACCATGAAAATAATGTGTTCATCTTATAAAACGTAGGGGTTCAACAGGTTGAACCCCTACGTATTACGATTTTATCAATTATTTTGCAGGGGCGCGTCGCGACGCGCCCCTACCATTTCCTGCTCTTTGCGGCGGCGGATGAATTCGATCAGAAAGGCTGCGAAAACACCAAGAACGCCGGCGCTCAAACCCGCGAGAATAACCATGATCGAGCGGCGCGGCTTGGACTTGAGTTCGGGAGCTCGCGCCACGTCGATAACTTCGAACTGACTGCCTTCTTCGGCTTCTGCGATTTTGGCCATTTCATGCTGTTCGGTAAGAACGCCAAACACCTTTTCTTTGACCTTGAGATTACGCTGCAGGCGGGCGAATTCAAGAGCAAGCTGCGGCAGTTGCGCGATTTCTTTTTCGGTTGAACCGATTTCTTTTTCGAGAGCAGAAATTTTAGCCTCTTCAGAGACTTTCTGGCCTTCGATCTTGACCAGTTCGGGCACGCTGCCGGATGATTTGAGCAAACTTTCCTGCATCTGCAGAGAAACCCCGGCTCCGACTTTCTCGGCTTCGAGTCTCGCAAGCTTTTCGATAACATTAGACGCCTGCATTTCGAGCGCAAACATCTTGTGCTTGTCTTGAAAAGCCTTGAAGGTTTCTTCAGCCTGCTCGAGCTCTTTGCTGACTTTTTCGAGCTGCTGTTCGATAAATACACGCTTTTCTTTCTGCGGCCCTCGGGCAAAGCTGCTGAGATATTCAACGTAAACCATGGCAATCTCGGCAGATGCTTCTGGAGAAAGGGTTTCAGCCGAGATATTAATCAGCCCGTCCTTGTCCTTATCTATCGTCACAATATTGTTAACTATCTTGAGCAGCTCATCATATTTAATATCGGGCTTGGGGTTCTCGCCGACAAAAACCGGGTTGGTTGCTACACCGAAACGTTTGATGATGCGATCACTCATCGTGCGGCTCTTGAGATATACCATCAGATATTCGGCACCGCCGCCACCACCGCCAAGACCTGGTATCATGCCGGCGAACGGCAGACTGCTGAGAGCACTGAGTTTGCTGTTTGAATGAACGAATATCGTCGAACTCGCCTTAAAATGATTGGGGAGTGTAAGGCTGTAGATCGCAGTCAGAACCGCCACCACGAAAGGCATGACGACGACCAGCTTCCAATGCTTTACCAGCACCCGAAAAAGCTCAAAAAGATCGATTTCATCTTCCTCAAGACCCATGAGAATCTCGCGCTTGATGAGTTCTTCTTTGACCTCTTTCTTCAGCTGTTCGGGATCGATGTCTTTGAATTTTTCTGTCATTGTCTTATTCTTCGATGATCTCGACGTTAGCGCGCGGCAGCATCATCTTTTCGCCATTTGACAAGGTTTCGATTTCGACGACGCGGACTTTGGCTTCTGAAGGTATGATTACCGGCTTTTCGGGCAGCGACACTACTTTGGCTACTTCGCCAAAATGTGGCTGTCTGATAATGCGCACCAGAGTGCCAATGGTCATGCCGGTATTGGCAGCATGCTTCTGGTCAGCAATGTTGGCATCAGCGATCGGAATCACGACTTCCGGCCTGATAACGCCGGCGCGAATCTGAGTTGCGCCATTGATCGAGGTTTTGCGGCCTTCGGCGTTCTTGAGCAGATCGAAGGTCTTTTTGGCCATGTTGATCTTGCCAAAACCTTCGGTGACTACCAGAGTAATGCCTTTGTCTTCGGTTCCGGTGATAGCCACGCCAAGATCGTAACCGAGGAATTCCTTGAGGTCGTGCGCATCGTAACCACCGACGATAACGCCTTTGACGCCAAGTTCAACGGCGCGGTCGAGAGCGGCTGCGGTTACCAGAGAGCCACCTACAATGATTTTGCCTTTGTGCTCGAGCGTGATACTGTCTTTATCGAGAACGTCTGATGGGGATTTTACGGCCATCTTGAGCTCACCTATGACTTCGGGCCCGATGCCGAAAATGCCCTGAATAAAGGTCGCAGCAGTATTAACTTTGACGCCTTCTTCGGGATAAACGTCATCGATGACACCATCAACATAGGCATGCACTTCGACCGGAATCGGAGGCTCGCGCAGAATGGCCTGACCGGTTACAGTCGACAGACTTTCGACAGTTCCCTTTATCGGCGAACGCACAAGAGTCTTGAAAAACCCGAAAAAGCCCTGAGTTTCGGCCATTACTTCATCTTTTTCGAGTTGATCGCCTTCTTTTTTTATCAGAAAATCGGTTATTTCGCGGGCTTCACAACCTAACAGATTTGCGATATTTACCGGATACACGTTTCCCGGCAGATTGGTCGAGGCAACTACCGTCTCGGCAGTCACGCGGTCGCCCTTTTTAACATGAACATCACCTTTGAGCGGCAATCTTCGATCTTTTTCGACTAGTGTTCTTGCAACGATTTTGAGACCTGGGGTATATGCACTGGCCATTGATTATTTTCCTTTCGCTTACAGACCAGGATAAAGATCCATGGCTTTATACCAGGACTTAACCAGTTTGACGCGTTCGGCATTG
>CAZMWO010000387.1:0-1454 GCA_964569565.1 uncultured bacterium
TGGCGTTCTCGCCGTTCTGGTTCTGGTCGGCATCGCCATTTCGCGCATTACCATGTCGGGGCGCTGGAGCACGGTTTTTTCGAGCCATGAGAAGCATACCGAAGAATGCGCCGAATCTGCCGCCAACCTGACATTTAAGATAGTTAAAGACAATATGAACGATTACAGCGCTTTCTGGGAGCTGTTTTCGAAGCCAGATAAACTGTTGCGCAGCTGGTTCATGTATTTTCGGCTGCCGGCGCCAGTGGCCGCAGCCTATGTCGATCCGGTCAGCTTTGAAAATGCCAAGGCCAACGGCATCGATGTGCAGCTCGACCTCTTCAATAACGTGCTTTTCAAACCGCTTTATGAAGACGGTATCGTTTATGTTTACGATACGGTATCTGAAGATCCTGAGGCCCCGCTGGCGCCGCTTAAAGGCATGTTCGATGCCCGCGGCGGACGCGTTCGCGTCATCTGCACAGCCAGAATCAAGAAGGCTTTCGCGATTCTCGCCGATAACCCTGATTTTATGGTCGGCGGGGTCGAAGTTCCGCTGCGCAAGGTAACCGGTTTTCTCGGCTCGATTTACGACAAGATCAAGATCGGTGCCGCCGACGTCGTCTCAGGCATCAACAAGGATCCGACCGGCGAAAACTCAGGCGAAGGCGGTTTTCAGATGCCAAATATCGATGTGCTCAACTTTCTGCCTGATACGCCTCTGCTTAAGGCACCAGATATCTCTGGCATAACTATCTGGGTGCAGACGATGTGGGTACCAGTCGGCCTCATTCTGCAGAAGCCGGTCGATGCAATCTTCAACAAAATCTCTTCTGAATTAGGGTTGACGCCTCGGAAAATCGCTAAAAAGATTTTTGGCGACAAACTGCAGTTCAACATTGACTTCAAAGCGATCAACGAGCGCATCGAGTCTGCCATACAGAACTGCATTCCTGAATTTCTGCGGGCTTTTGCCGGCAACGTCACCTTCGATGTCACCGTCGAGAAACAGGGCTTCTTCGAAGTAGTCGCCGAAGTCGAATATTACCCGCATTATCCCGAAGAAACCGTGATCAAGAAGAAGCTGGTCATGCATCGTGAGTTCAGGGTCGCCGACATCCAGCCGATCGCCTCTGATTACACGTTTTTTATCGCCAATTCGAAACTGCTTTATGAAAAGTCGCTCGAGAACTTCGACAGCTGGGAGGGCGACGATCAGATCAATTGGGACGAAGGTGGCGGCACTCTGATCATTCATAATATGCCTTCTTTTACCTCGCTTTTTGACACGGTCAAAAACATTTTTTCGTTCAATATCAAAGATCTTCTGCGTAAACTGCAGTTGCCCGGTCTGGTGCGCGTCAACGGCACCAAAGAGATGCTGATCAAGCTCACGCTGTTCGATAAATGGCCATTCGGAAGCGATGCCCTGGAAGTCTTCAAACGCATGGAAATCGTCGCGCTGCTGACGCCTC
>CAZMWO010000387.1:1464-3136 GCA_964569565.1 uncultured bacterium
ATCAGATTCAGGCTATCCCAAAACGGCCTGCAGCGGCGATCACCCTTCGGAACATGCCGACGACAAGCATAATGTCATTCCGAATATCGACAGCGTGCGTTACAACTTCTGGGCTAAGGGCAAGCCATTCGACTGGCCATATTTTGGTGGCGGCAAACCCGGTGGAATAGGCAATTACTGGTTGCCGATACCGCCGCGCTTTCCAGGCAATCTGCTGTTCGGGCACCTGTTTCTGGAGTTTCCATTCTCGATGCGCGTCGAAGGCTATCTCAAGAAGGTTTACAGCCACATCAGCCTTTTGCTGGTCAAGATTTTCATTCCGCCAATTCCGATTATCGGCTTTGGTGGCCTCGATATTCCAATTCCGTGGTTCTGGGCGAAGGCAAAGAAAGAGCCCTATGGCTACTGCATGTTTCCGCCCTATAAAAGTGATGATGAGGCGAAAGCAGCCTGGAACCCCAACGACAAAGGTAATCTGCCGGCCAATACCTATTCGCCGACGCAGTATCTCAAAAAAGCCAGCTACTTTTACCCGACTTCGCGTGATTTCAATCGAGATATCGAGAATCGCATCATCGATTACAAAGGCAAACGCACTTTCATCTGCGACGGCGTGACTTTCATCAATGACAGCCTCTGGCTCGAAGACGACCTGCACGTCATGGGGCGTGGCATTATCGTCGCCGCCGCCAACGTGCATTTCAAGGGTAATATTACCAGAGAAGAGTTCGATGCCAACGGTAACGCTACCGTTTTCTCGATCGTGGCCCGCAATGGCTCGATTGTCAACCATTACGGCGACCGTGAGATACACGCCTGTCTGTTCGGCGACAAGGGCATCACCAATCCGATCGGAGCCACTATGAAGGTTTACGGAAACCTCGTTGTGAACCGCTTCAGCCGTGCAGATCTCAAAGGCGATCTGCATGTCTACTATCAGTCGAACCATTGCCGCAGTTCGCTGCTGTCGATGATCAGGCCGGTGGCGAAATGGGATCCGACGCGTTATTATGTAACTTTCAGTGCGCAGACCGCATACTTTAAATTCGAGAAAACCGACCGGAACTGACAAAATGAAAAGAACTGCCGTAACACTTGTCGAAATCTGTCTGGCGTTGACCATACTGGTCGTCGCTCTGATTCCTCTTATGCGCATGTCTTCGAGCGACGCCGTAACCGTTATCGAGACCGAAAAAATTCAGATGGCCGAGCGTATTCTCGAAAGCATCAAGACAGAGATCACAGCAATGCCATTCAAACGTTTCTACGAAAGAATCGACGCCGAAGGCACCAATGCAGCTGAAGAAGCTGGCCCCTTTGTGCTTTCCGACGGCTTTTACCCGATCAGCCTCAGCGAAGTTCTCGAGATTCAGAAGAAATACAAGGATTTTGCCGTGGTCGGCACCTGGTCGTTTCTGCTCAAAGAGGGTAAGCCAGACAAAACCATGGTTCAGACTGATATTTCCTGTTCATTCAGCCGGGCCGGCAATGCGCCGCCGGTGGTTCGTAACAAATCTTTTCTGATCGTAAAGCCCTGACCGGACGAGGGGAGAACAACATGAAAAAGCGTGGCACAACACTGATCGAGATCATGGTGGGAGTGGTGATTCTGTCGATTATTTCGGTCCCGATTTACTATCTGCTCAAGGATGCTTCGGCGAAGCGGGCGATA
>CAZMWO010000387.1:3146-3920 GCA_964569565.1 uncultured bacterium
GTCGCGACTTTATCAAGCAGGAATCCAACAAGGTTTTCAAGCTGCTCGAGAATGATCTGAGCCAGGCGCGTAAGGGCACTTTCAAGCAGGCCAGCGACGATGTCATCGAGATCAAGGTGCGTAAACCAGGTAATGATGAGACTAAGGATGTGCCCCTGAGTTATTTTTACTCTGCACCCGACCTGTATCGGCGTTTCGAAGGCAAGAGCTGGGTCGTGAGTCGCAATGTTGCTGATTTTGTCGTCAGCGAAACACCCGAGGCCGGTCGTCTTGTCGTTTCGCTTAAGCTGAAGGCCGCTCTCGACGGTATTCCCGAAGATCAGGCGCCCGAACTTGCCCAGGAAAAACTTGTCGTAATGCGTGAAGACAGCTCAGAAGAGCTCGATGCCTTCTGGCGTGATGTTGGCGACGTTAACAAGTTTTTTGCGACGCAGGGCAGCGTTATGGCCGGCGTCAAGGAAGACGCCAAGGCTATGACCCAGAAATTCACCAGTGAGTGGTCGGCAGCCGGTGCCGATATCGCCAATATGACTGTCGGTGAGATCAAAAAGGTAAAGGATGAGCTTTTTAACGGCCTTAAAGATGTTGAAAAGCAGCTTGGCAACATTGACAAGGATATTCTCGACCTCGACCCGAAGGCGCTTTATGACCCGGGCTGCGATGGCAAGCTTTCAGATTCAGAGAAAAGAAGAGCCCGGGAGGTTAAAGAAGCCCTGGCAGGTATGGACACCAAAGATAAAATGGACTGGAACAAGATCAAAAACATCGGCGGCG
>CAZMWO010000388.1:0-336 GCA_964569565.1 uncultured bacterium
TGCCGAGGCTTATTGTTATATCAGGGTTAAACTGGCGACATTTTTGTACGATCGCTGGAATATCTTCATCAATATGAGAGCCGGGCAGCAAAAACAACGGTATAAGGTGCAGTCTGCTGTAGCCATCGGCTATTGCCTTATCAATTGCTTCTTCAAGCGATGGTTTTGCGCCTCTGAGAAAGCAGATGGAAAAGTCAGCAATGCCATCGCGGGCTTTAAGGGCGTCAGCAAAAACAGTTGCGGCATTGCCGGCGGTTTCGCGCGCGGAGCCATGAAAAATCAGCAGAGAATGTCGTGTGGCAGCCATGGCGTGAGACAGGTCAGAAACCCTTCTCT
>CAZMWO010000388.1:346-2109 GCA_964569565.1 uncultured bacterium
TCCATGGTCTTGCCTTCTTTTTCGAGTTTCTTTTTCAGCTCATCCTGGCCGGGCAATTCGCCACGCTTCTGCTTTTCAATGATCGTAGCCTTGATTTCTTCAAGAACCGATTCACGCTCTTCATCAGTTGAAGCGTTCTCAAGTTTTGAACGGGCATCGGTAATGATATCTTCGATCTTTTGCTTATCTTCTTCGCTGACCTTCTGACTGCCGCTGCCGATAAGTTCTTCGAGATCCTGGCGGGTGAAGTCACCGGCTTCGATGGTGTCGAGCAGTTTTTCTTTGTTCGAGCGGTTGAGGTAGTCGAATTTGTGGGTTATGACGAATTCTTCGTTAGGGTTTTCGACATAGTCGAGGGCACGCATATAAACTTCGGCAGCCTTGTCTTTTTTGTTGGCGATTTCGTAGAGAAAAGCCAGTTGCAGCATGGGTTCTTTCTGCCATTCGCTGCCGTCAAAAGACTTCTGCAGAGCGCTTTCGTAGATTCCTATAATTTCTTCGAGCAGTTTGAAATTGCGATAACGCAATGGCGGATTGAGCCTGAAGGCTTGGAAAACGGTTACGGCAAGTTTAAGTTTCTGGTTGCTGTCTTTGTTTTTCTGGTAAATTTCGAAGCGCGACTGGCCGGCTACGTTGAACTTTTCCTGGAGATCTTTGATTCTCTTTTTGTAGCCCTTCAGTTTGGTGTTGTACTCTTCGCCCTTATCTGGCGACGGGCGCGAGCGCGAGACTATTTCGAGATTGTTTTTGGCTTCAAGGTGGTTTTCTTTCATAAACTGAACCTGACCAAGAATATATCGAAAAACAGCGTTGTCAGGTTCGAGCTTTAAGGCTTCGATCAGGCCGGTTTCGGCCTCGTCAAGGTTCTTTCCGACAAAAGCAGACTCTGCTTTTTTGAAAAAATCAGCAGCTTCAGGGTTGAGTGCCAGCGCAAAAGCGCCTGCGCTGACGGCAAGCAATGCACTAAGAATAAACGCCAGACCAGTCTTGTTCATAGTTCCCTCGTACATATTGCAGAGTAACTTCACTTTTATAATAGCAGATTATTGCTACCCTGTCATTATTGCAATATCATTCTATTGTAACTTCATACTTGGAATTATCAGGAAGCATAGATGAATATTGCCAAGAGCAGCAACGCCCCGGTCAGACGGTTTCAGTCCGTTTTTATTCTTGTTTTTGCCATCGTGCCCTCGCTTCTGTCATATATTGGCTGGACATTATACCGTGAGCAGCAGATAGCAGGCATCAAAAAGAGTGCAGTTCCCGAGATACGCCGCGAATTGCTCAAATTGCGCCGCGAAGGTGATAACCGGCTGCATGTTCAGAGCCGCTTGAACTTCATGTATGGCAATCTGGCCGAAGACAACTATAATGAAGCCGCAATTGAGGCCAGTCTCGCCCGTTTCAAAGAAGAAGGCTTCGGTTTTGTCAACGTGCGATTCTTCAAACACGATGGCAATCCCCTTAATGTGAAGGGTCAGTCCGACAGTCGGCGCGCAGTGCTGCAGAAAATTTTTGAAGCCCTTCTGCAGAAGGAAACGACAGGCGAGAGCTCTCTGCTGACGAAAAATCGACCATTTTTCGATGCATTTGCCGGCGGCGTAACCCCTTTCGCAATAGCACAGGACAAGTCGTCACTTATCCGCGTAATGATGAATGGCCGGCCAGGCTATTTTTACTGGAACACCCTGTATTCGCCAGACTCGGAATCAAATCTTAAGGGCGGACTGGTCGCCTGGTTCTGTGAGTCTGATATTCCT
>CAZMWO010000388.1:2119-3917 GCA_964569565.1 uncultured bacterium
TGAAAACATGGCTCTCGAGCAGTTGATAGAATCGCTGAATATTGAGTGGAGCGGACAAAGAGTGTTCGGTCTGGTCGATCTGGCCTCTGCTGGCAGATCCCTGCCGTCTGATGGCAAGGTTTTACCGGCCGGGGTACTGATTCAGGATCTTGCACATCACCTTACAAATATGCGCAACAATTTTGAATCACAATCAGAGCTGGCTGGAAACCTTTTGTTAAGCGAATTTTTTACTGCCGGCAGCATGTTGTTCTGTCTACAACGTTCGCCTGAGAGTCTCTATCAGAAAACCGCGGTTGTGCTGAAAATTTTATTGCTTGTCTGGGTGCTTTTTGTCGTCAAGGTGGGCAGTCTGTTTGCGCCGACCGGTGTAGATTCTCCTGGCGTACGGATGACAACTCCCGTCTGTTTCGGTCTGTCATGGCGACAATTTATGATTCTGACAGCGGGTATGGTTCCTCTTGCCGTGATGTTGATGCTCGGTTGCCAGTATCGAACAGCTTATGAGCAGATGCTTACCCGCAACGCTTTTGATGAGCTGACTGATAAGCTTGAACGTGTCGATGAAAACTATCAGGTGGCGGTTCGCAATCTCGAGTCTGTTTATCGCCAGTTCTCCGGCCTAAGCGCTGTTCGCGACCTCGATACGAGTAAATTAGACCGGTTTGCTGCGGAGTTGAAAAGCAAAGATGCAATTAACCGGCTTTACATCGCAGATCGCAGCGGGCACATGCGCTACAGCTGGCCGTCCGGCAAGATTTCGGGTGACGTAACCGCCAGAATAATGCCGGCAGTTTCACGAAGGATATTCATTACCCAGCGTGGCGACGAGGAAAGCTTTCAGGATAAGGTCAGCGAGATGATGATGGATTCATTCTCCGACAGTTTCGGCGATATGCTTGGCGATACCGGTGCAAGTCTGCTCAGAACCTTCGAAAATCTCGACCGCGTAAATGAATTCTGGCTGGCGAATCGAAGGCACTATGTGTACACAGCGTTTGTCGAGCGCGGCGCAGACAAGGATCCGTGGTTGCTGTATGTCTGGCACGGCAGTGAGTCATTTGCCGAACGATACCTGCAGAGGCAGATACAGCGGAATGTTGCCAGTCAGAATCTTCAGGGCACTTCAATCCACCTGGCAATGGTGCCGCGTGACCGAAGCCGTCTGCCTCTGCCGCGTGACTTCAATAAGTATCCATTTGTAGCTCATCTTTCGGAGCAGGTGGCCAGTACCGAAATGCAGCAGAACCTTGTCGGAATGATGGCCGGCGAAAAATGGCTTGTCGCAGCAGCGCCTCTCAAGCGCATACCATCTCATCTTCTGTATGCGATGACGCCCTTTAGCCTGATCGAGCAGAAGAGTCGGACTCTCTCGCTGATGATATATTTTGCGGCAGTGCTTTGTTCTGTTGTGCCCATAGCGCTAGCCACTGTTATCGATGACCTCTGACCACGCGGACAATTTTGCCAGTTGACTTTTTAGCGAAAATCCAATAAAATTGCAAGTTCGTGTCGGGTTTTGTACGTTTTTGGGGTCAGGGGTTTTTCTTTGGGCTTTATTTCAAACGAAATAATAGCGTTGATAAGAGAGAGAACCGATATCATACAGATTATCGGTGAGCATGTGCGGCTGATTCCATCGGGGAACAGCTACAAGGCCCTGTGCCCCTTCCATAAAGAGAAGACACCCAGCTTTCATGTGATCGCTGACAAGCAGATATATCACTGCTTCGGCTGCGGCAAGGGTGGCGACGTATTTCGCTTTCTGATGGAGCTTGAGCATCAGTCTTTTCCTGAG
>CAZMWO010000389.1:0-3912 GCA_964569565.1 uncultured bacterium
GTGCCGGCATCGAAGATGATGCGTTCGCTGCTGCTGGTAATGATTTCTATGCAGGTGGTGTTACCGCCGAATTCGACGGTTTCTTTCCCTGGCGTAGGAATCGACCCTCTGACACCCCAGAACTTTATTATCACCTGACTGCTTACCTTTCGCGACGGTAATTACGGGCAGAGCGAAACCATCGTTTCGACGACCCTCTCGAGATCTTCGCGGTTGTAGAATTCAATTTCTATGCGGCCGCTCTTTTTTCCATGACGAATACGGACTCTGGCGCCCAGTAGTTCCTGAAGGTTGTCTTCAACAGCTCTGATGTGCAGATCTTGACTCATCGCAGATTTACCTTTCGTTTTCACCGAACCGCCTGCCGGCTGGTTGCGGCTTTGTGCCATACGTTTTTCGATTTCATAAACAGACAGCTGTTCTTTGACGATGAGCCTGGCCCAGGTCTTTATCTCAAGCGGATCTTTGATTCCGGCCAGCATTTTTGCGTGTCCGGCCGATATTTTGCCTGAGGCCACAAGTTCCTGGATGTCGTCGGGAAGCTGGAGCAGACGGAGTCTGTTGGTTAACGCCGACCGGCTGCGTCCGATTTTTTCTGCGAGCTGATCGTGAGTCAGGCTGTAATTCAGTATTATATCGCGAAGCGATCTTGCTTCTTCTATCGGATTGAGATCCTGTCGCTGTATATTTTCAATCAGCCCGGCCAGCATGGTCTGCTCTTCATCGAGACGGCGTATCACGGCTGGTATGGTTCTGATTCCTGCTATTTTGCTGGCTCTATACCGCCTTTCGCCTGACACGATCTGATAGCGGTCGCCGACAGCTCTTACCAGAACCGGTTGCAACAAGCCATTTTCGCGTATCGACTGTGCCAGTTCTTCCAGTGCCTGTTTTTCAAAGACCTTCCGGGGCTGATTCGGGTTGGGAAATACCTTTTCCAGAGGCAGCATGTGAAATTCCATTTCTACATCTGCCGCCGGCAAACGCGAATAGCCCGTGGTTTGTGTATCGGCTGTTTTATCCTGTAGGTTTAACAAAATTTTACGCTCTTTCTTTGTCAGGTTTAACAGAATTTACAGGTTATGTTATCATGAGTTTCAAACAACGACAATATTTTAATAAAAATCAGGAGCAGGCGAAATGACCAATTTTAAATCAGGCATCAGACTGTGCGTTATTGCATCTTTGCTGATCATATTCCTGTCTGTTATGCACGGCGCGCATGCGCAACCGGTTCAGGTTACCCCTGAATTTCAGCGAGCAATGCAGCAGCTGGCGCAGGGAGCCTACGATGCCGCGGTTGAGGAACTCAAACCTTTGCTTGGCCAGGGCAAATCGCATGCCCCGGCTATGGTAGAAATCGGTAAGATCCGGATAAAGCAGGCAGAGGCACAGATGACAAGTGCTCTGGCCAACTTCAGTGAAGCTGCCGACATGTTGAACGGCGGGTTGCAGGCAGGTGGCGTCAGTGGCCCGGAACTGCCGAAAACCCTGTATGATCTTGCCAGAGTTTACGAAGAGCGTTTGCGCAACTATCCGATGGCTATCGAGATATACAGGAGAATCATCGACGAGCACCCGGCTTTTCTGGCTATAGACCGCGTCTATTACAATCTCGCCATGAGTCACGAGGCCATTGGCCAGATCGAGCAGGCGGCCGAGAATTATCGCAAGATCGTTGCCGATTATTCCTACAGCACCTATTTCAGCGCCGCCCGCGAACGAATGACCAAACTGGCGGTGGGTACCGGCGTGCAGGCTGATGCGATTTCGACGCAGGAAGACTTTGTTGCAGCGGCAGATGCTGAAGATGCTGCTAAGGCCAGCCTCGATCTTGGCGATATGCATGCCGGTTCCGGCAACTTCAAGAAAGCGGCAGATGCCTACCGTCAGGCCGCTTCGATGGCGGGCGACCAGGAGGAAGCTGTCGCGGCCTATCGCAAACTGATCGACGTTCTCGATGCAAGACAGAAAGATTATAAGGGTGCGGCAGCGGCTCTCGAAGAGCTTATGGAAAAATATCCCGACGCACCCGGAACCGGAGACCTTGTCTACCGGCTCGGCCGCATTTACGAGCAGGATCTCGACTCGATGAAAAAGACCACCACCGAAGATGGTCGTGTCAGATATCGTAAGAGCGCTGAGAATGTTGAGAAGGCTTTGAATTATTATAATTCGGTAACTGAAAAGTATCCTGATGCCGATGTATCAGCAGATGCCTTTTTGCGAAAAGGTGAACTTTACGAAAAGGAACTGCGTGATTATGATCAGGCCAGAAAGTCCTATCAGGAGTTTCTCAGACGATTTCCACGCCACGAACAGTCTGCCCAGATTCGCGAAAAACTGCGCGATATCGAGGGCTACTGATTTTTCCGGCTCAACAGCCAGAATTATTCTGTTTGTTCTGTTGTTCGTGGCAATCGCTGCGAACTGTTCTGCCAGTGCTACCATCAACGGTCTGAGCGGCACCATGCTGGTGCCGGGCCTTGACGTGCTGCCGCCCGGAGGTGCCCGTGCCGCGGTGCACATGATCGGCGAGTCGAAATTCAACGAGGCTTCTTTCAAAGGCGTATTCGCTTTTGCCGACGATTCAGAGGTTGCCGTTATCAAGAGATTTTCCATAGATGGCACCCAGGATCAGACCGACCCGGTTTTTGCCGGCAAGTACAAGATCAGGTCCAATATGGCGGTAGCAGCGTTTATCGACCCGAATGAGGATTATCAGAACTCAGTCATGTTGTTGAACGGTCTGCCCGGTAACCGCGTTGTGCTTGGACTTGGCACCAATATCGCAATGAACGAAAATCAAAAAAAGGCCTCGTTCGGGCGTTATACCGGCAAAGGCGCTACGGTTGATCCGGTGTTTTTCGTTATGGGAGCCAGTCTTAATATTGACCAGGATACCACGCTGACCATGGATTATGCCGGCAACGATTTTGTTGTTGGGCTACGCCACAGATTTGATGAAGCTCTGAGCCTTGATTTCGGGTTCTATACGCCCGACCGGGTTCATGAGACCAGCCGCTACGTGGTGGGGGCCAATTTCGGCTTTTAACCATGCTGATAACCTATTTCAATGCGATACTTATCGTTCTTATAACCTGGCTTGCCTATCTCTATTTTGATATGAGGGAAAAGGCGATGCCGGCGAAAGAGCGATATACGCAGCTGGTGTGTGGAGTTGCTTCGATCGTCGACCGCCTTGAAGGCTATGATAAAGAGCATTCCCGCGAAATTGCCGAACTGTCTGAAAGAATAGGTCTGGCCTGCGGTCTCAGCGATACCCAGCTGCAAAGTCTCAGTGCCGCGGCCATGCTGCACGATGTCGGCGAACTTCTGTTGCCTCGCGAGCTTGTTCGCAGCTCCAGAAAGCTGGAAGGTGATGAGCTCGAACTCCTGCGCACGCATACCCTGCTTGGCGAACTGCATCTCAAGGCTCAAATTGAAGATCTCGATGAGGTGCCTTCGTTGATCCGCTGGCATCACGAACGCTGGGACGGTCTCGGTTACCCTGACAACCTCAAGGGCGAGGAGATCCCGCTGGCCGCAAGAATTATCGCTCTGGCTGACGCTGTTTCGGCAATGAACGCAAAACGTGATTACCGCAAACGTCAGTATTCGCGAGACGAAGATGTGATCGCGGAAGTGAAAAGGCTTTCGGGCATGCAGTTCGATCCGCAGCTGGTTAAAACCTGGATCGGAATCGGCTGCCCACTTGCGAGTATCAAAAAATGACGCTGCGCCTGCAATCAGCCTGGCTGCTCGAGGCGGTTTCAGAAATCGCAACCGTAGACTCTGTTTTTTTTCCGTTCATTCATCGTTTTTCGGCCCTCAACTGGCTGAGTCGCCGTGATTTCAATCTCTCGGTAAATGCCTTTTCGACCAGCCAGGCCATGCTGATGCGAGCCTGGC
>CAZMWO010000390.1:0-3911 GCA_964569565.1 uncultured bacterium
AGGTCAGTTGCTTCGGCGATTTCTTCAAAAGACTTTCCTTTGGCAAGCATTTTTAAAGCAACTTTTTCGATGCCTTTTTCGATGCCCTTTTTTTCAGCAGCGTCCAGGTCGGTGGCCAGGTCGCTTAAAAACATTTCTCTGGCGAGAAGTTCGTATCTCATGTGCTCGTCAGTGTTGGCTGTGCTCATTTGTTTAATCACCTCGCATATTCCTTTCTCTTTTTTGAGCTCACCTGGCAACTCAGAATCGCTGCGGTAATAATCGCCGAATTTTAAAATATGAAGCCATTTTTCAAATCGGTTCTGTAACTCTGCGGGCTTGCTCTTGTCAAATTTTGACAACTCAACGAAGTGGTATTCCATAAGGTCTGTGAGGATATTGTTATTTTTATCGTGCTTGATCAGATATTTATTATAAATCTCTGGCTCAGGCAGGATTGTTTCACACATTATCCATAAACAGATAGTTTTATTAAGATCAGCATATTTTGTGCCACGGACGATTTGTCTGGTATAACTTGCTGCAGAATAGAACAATACTCGCTTTAAGATCTCAGCATGGGCTTTAACCTGAATTTCGACGCAATAGACTTCACCGCTGATGTCACGGGCCTTAACGTCAATTACAGACTGTTTGCCGTTTTTCCACTCAGGAAGATTTATCGGGTTGAGTATTTCAAGCTCTTCGATCTGCTGACTGCCCTTTAGGCTGAGCAGGGCGTTCAGCATCAAAGCCAGGAGCTTTTCATTGCCTTTGCTGCCAAATACAATCTTAAACAGCAGGTCATTAGTCAGCCCAAAATATTTAACTTCTGAATTATCAACGATATTCATGATCTTTTATTGCCTCTGTAAGTCTTGTCAAGTATCTGAACGTCGCGAATAGTCAGCCCTTTGGCAATTTACCCGGGAGCGGGCTATCATGCTTCTGGTAAGTTCAAGACCTGACATACAATCAGTATACCGCAAAGCCTGTATTCTGACAATAAGTGCTAAAATCGTGCTCGTAATCGTAATCGTAATCGATTCTCACGCAGAGGCGCAGAGGCGCTGAAAAGAAAAGCCATCCGCCGATTACGCAGATGGCGCAGATTATTTTTTAGGACGAGCTGGTTTGCGTTTTGCACGATGAGATTGCTTCGCTACGCTCTCAATGACGGTGGAGTAGGGGGCGGCGGGTTCTGAGACTTTTTTTGAGTCGGGTGTAACCGGTAAACGGATTCTGAATCTGGTTTCATCAATGACCATCAGACTGCCCGGTTTGAGGTCATGCCGCTTCGAGGTCTATGTAAATATCATTTTTGAGAAAATTCACCGCGTATCGGAGGCATGCAAGGATGTCTTCCCGGGTCAGATGCGGGTAATCTTCGAGTATTTCGCTTTCGCTGACCCCTGATGCCATCAATTCAAGAATGAACTCAACTGCAATCCGCGTTCCCTCGATGACTGGCTTGCCGCCGAGAATTTTTGCATTGGCAGTAATTCTGCTCATTTTTTCCTCCAATGTTTTTAACAGTATACAGCAGTATTACAGCTGCTGTAAACCTTCTGCCGACTGCGCGGATTATTGCCAGCCTATTCTCACACAAAGACGCAGAGGCGCGAAGATGATGGATTCTGCGACAACGCCTGCCCCCTTTCTGACCTGTTTTTTGAAACAGTTCATGCTCGGTTTATTCATGCGTAAATCTCCCGGTTTTCAGCCTGAATTTTATCTTTGTGTCTGGAGGCTCTGTGCGCGGTTCCCTGGCCGGTATCAGCAGGTGATGTTGAAAGGGATGCCGGAAGCGGCCATGGCGGTGCAGGCGGCGGCAAAGTCTTTTTCGTCGAGATGGTCGGTAAAGAAGGCGCCGTTTTTAAAGCCGTAGATTATCCGGCGATGTTTGTGGCTGCGTGCGAACTCTTTATTGAAAGTCTTTTCGCAGGCTGAGATATAGCCGATCAGAAAAGCGACCAGCCAGATGACGAACTCGCGCATCGCGTATTCCGGCAGGTCTTCGCCGGAAATAACCTGCAACTCTTCATAGTCACCGGCAAATTCAGGGTATTTAGGCGACCCGACCCGGGTGAAGACTATGCCGAAATCGTTGCCGCGGTCGCTGAAACGCAGCAGATATCGTACCGTTCTGTTTCTGTTGCGGATTCTCAGCAGAAAACAATATTCGAAAGAGCAGGCTTCAGCGTCGTAACCGGCGACACTTTCGCCGAAATTGTTCTTGAGCGCGGCATAGAGTCTGGGTGCGTCGAACTCGGGGTGCTGCTGGTCGAGAAAATGCCTTAGACGTTCAGCGCAGAGATCGTCAGCCATAAATGGGCGACTCCCGGCCGCGAGTTCGTCGTATTTTTTTCTGGAGACCGGCGCGAAGGTTATATCGATATTCTGAATGTTGACCGTGCGAACCGGCCGGCGCCGCCGGTTTCGCGGCGGCGGAATCACCGGTTCGATGCGCAGCTTGAGGCCGGAAGCCTTGAGCACTTTCAGAAAAGTTTCGAGGGTCGGGTTGCGCTCGCCTGAGAGCGCTTTATAAAGATTCTCACGGGAAAGGCCGGTCGCTTCTGCAATTTTTGTCATTCCGGTAGCCCGGGCAACATCGCCCAGCGCCTGTGCAACAACGCCTGCATCAGTGTCGGCGCCGCGCAGACAGGAGTCGAGATAGATCGCCATCTCTTCGCGGTTCCTGAGATGGCCGGTAACAGTAGACATATTTTTTTCGGCGGCCCTGCCGGCTTTTTTCATGTTTCGACTCCACCCGGAGTATAACCGGCGCCCGCCCTGCTGTCAAACCCGTGTCCCGTCGAGGCCGCAAATAATACATCCCTTCGACTCTCAATCAGACTTTTTGTCTTCGTTATCGTTGTCGCTCTCGCTACCGCCAGAGTCAGATCGCCCTTTTTCAGAAAAAAGCAGCATGAACAGCGGCAGGTTGTTGGCCGCCGCCTTGCACAGCCGGCTGGTAGTCATCTCTGAAGCATCGATGAAAAACAGCGCGCAGACCGTGCTGAAAAAACTTTCATCCTGGCTGTGCTCGAAGATATGATTCCAGTTGCTTTCTCTGATCACGAAGTAGCGGTTGAGCTTGATCAGCCATTCACGCCTGTCTCTGCTTCTGAACATCCTGCTGATTTCATCGCGTTGCTCATCTTTTATCCTTTCTACCGATTCAACCAGCAGGTCGAGACCTTTCTGAATGTTTCGGGAAAAGGTCTGCCCGGGCTGCCAGCTGATCAGATCGGCAAAGCACGAGATGTCGCCTGCCTGTTCGCGGCTTTCTGCAGGCCGCCCGCCTTTTCCGGCTTTTTTGATTTCTGCGATCAGCTGGTCGAGCGGATCGTTTTCGTCGAGTTCTTCTTCGTCATCGACTGGCTCGTCTTTCAGGCTTTCGGCGATGCGGCTGGCGGTATCGCATTCATTGCCAAGGCGGCGCGCGAAGACTTCCCTGATCTGGTCGAGGGGTATCGGGCTTTTAAGACCCGGCCGGATCCCGGAAGTGCGCATGAAAAAACCTGTGAGCAGCGAGTCGACCGTCTCTGGCCCGCTGGAATCGGCATTGGAAAAGATCTGGTCGGGTATCTCGTTCGGCTCATGGAAGCCCATTCTGATGAAGTGGTCGATGAATTCGGCAGCGGGAATGCGGCAGCCGTCTTCGTCGAGAACGCATATTTCGCAGAGCCGGTCGAGGTCGAAGCCCAGGTTGAAGTATCGGGTCAATGTGTCGCTGAAACCGACCATGCCGGGGCGGTAAGACGCGAGATGCTTTTTGAAATATGCCGTCAGGGTGGCGGCGGAGAATTCGTCGGTGAGCAGGCGGCGGCAGTCGGCGAGGAACGCGTCCCGCCCGGCGACGGTGAAGGGGATGCCCTCCTTCCGCAGGCACTCCTCCAGCGGGCCGGACTGGCGGTTGGTGCGGTACA
>CAZMWO010000391.1:0-2223 GCA_964569565.1 uncultured bacterium
GGCACTTTCGGGGGAATAAAGCGAAACGAACCGGCAAGACCTTCGCGCTGCTGAAAGATGTAGTATCTGATGCGGGAACGGTTGCAGCGATAGGAGAATATCGAATTGACGTAAAACTTGCTGCGCAGCTGTTCCTGCTGGCTGGCATCGATTATCGGCAGAAACAGATCATACATCTGCTGCGGGGCCAGAGCCTCGTCTTCTGAGATGATCAGGTGGCGGTTAACCCTGAACGAAGGCGGCGCACCCGGTTTGAGAATAAGATCGCTGGCTCCCAGTTCGAGAGCACGCTCAAAGTAATCAAAGACTTCCGGCTTCATGCTGCACCTCCGGGGCCGTCGCGCTCCTCGATCTTGCGCTTGACGTAAGCCTTGTTATTGGCGGCAAGAAGAGCATCGTTCTTTTCGATCTTGCCTGACAGGGCGAGATCGACCAGTGAATTGTCGAGTGAAACCATGCCGGTGCTGGAACCCGATTCAAGATAGGAAGCTATCAGGTGCACGCGGTTTTCGTTGATCAGACCACGAACGGCCGAAGTATTGATAAGAATTTCAAAGGCTGCGATGCGGCCGCGCGCATTCTTGCGCGGAACCAGCGTCTGGGTAACAACTCCGATCATATGCGACCCGAGACGGCCGAGAACCTGCGAATGCAGGGTCTGCGGGAAAAGGTTAACAAAGCGGTCAATCGCCTGAATAGCCGTGTTACTGTGCAGCGTGGCAAAGACAAGCTTACCTGACTCTGCCGCCAGAAGCGTCATTTCGACAGCATCGGTATTGCGCAGTTCGCCAACCATAAGAACATCGCAGTCCATCTGCAGAGCGCCCCTGATGCCTTCTTCGAAAGTAAGGCAGTCAACGCCGACCTGACGCTGGCTGATCAGGCTCATTTCATCTTCGAACAGGTATTCGATCGGGTCTTCGACAGTGACGACGGTCTTGTGATAAGTCGAGTTAACATGGGTGATAAAAGTCGATAAGGTCGTCGATTTACCGGCACCGGTGGCACCGGTGACCAGAATGATGCCTTTCGGGCGATCGGCCATGCGCCGCCCCGACATAGGCAGTTCGATATCGGCGAAAGACAGGTGTTTGAACGGGATAACCCTGAACACCGCGTTTCCGCCATGCATATCATTGAACAGATTGACTCTGAAGCGTGCATTCAAAAAGCTGTAGCCAAGGTCGAGCTTGCGATGCTTGATAAAATTCACCAGCTGCAGGTCATCGAGAATCGCTTCAAGCATAACTTCAAAATCGTTGAATGACACCACCGGCATATCCTTGATTGGCCGCATAGTGCCATCGATTCTCAGGATAGGAGGATAACCCACCTTAAAATGAAGGTCAGACGCGCCTTTTTCTACGCAGAGATTCAGTAACTCAAAAATCATTGCTCCTCCAGCCTCTTAATGGTTGACAATACCACCCATTCAATCATTCCATAGTAAAATCGGTGTCCCGGACAATATAGTTTACAAATGTTAACAGAATTCGCAATATTTGCCCACAAAATTCACTTTTGCCATTAATGACGACAACTGATATAATCCTGAAAACTTTACACAGGCAAAGACAATAATAATGATCGAACTGCAAGGCGTGACACGCATCTTTCCGAACGGGGTCAGGGCTCTCAACAACATCAATCTGACCATCAACCCCGGTGATTTTGTTTTTCTCGTCGGTCCCAGCGGCGCCGGGAAGAGTACTTTTCTGCGCATGCTTTTTCGCGAAGACACTCCGACCGAGGGCAAGATTATAGTCGATGGCAAAGACATCACCCAGATGCCGGAAAGCCGGGTTCCATATCTCAGGCGCAACCTCGGCATAGTGCTGCAGGATTTTCAGCTGCTGAAACGCCGCACGGTGGCAGAAAATGTCGCGTTCGGCCTGCGCGTGATCGGAGCCTCGGCATCAGAGATCAGCAACCGCGTGCAGGAGGCACTTGAGCAGGTCGGGCTTTCGCACAAGCGCCGCATGTTCCCTACTGAACTTTCAGGCGGTGAACAGCAACGTGTCTGTATCGCCAGGGCAATAGTCAACAATCCGCTTATTCTGATTACCGACGAACCTACCGGCAATCTCGACCCCATGATTTCCCAGGAAATCATGCAGCTGTTTCTCGAAATAAACTCGCGTGGAACGACGATTGTCATGGCCACCCACAACCACAACCTGGTCAACAAACTGCGAAAGCGGGTAGTAGCGCTGGTTGACGGCC
>CAZMWO010000391.1:2233-2439 GCA_964569565.1 uncultured bacterium
GATAATCAAAGATGAAGCCTGCGGCACCTACGCCTATGAATAACACAACAGACTGGAGTCGTCGCTGATGTCTCTCGCCAACCTCTCATTCTTCGTTAACGAAGCCGGCACCAACATGAAGCGCTCGGCGATGATGGCATTCATAACGATAGCCACCATTGGCATCGCGCTGGTCATGATGGGCGCTTTTCTGCTGGCCGCCGTGT
>CAZMWO010000391.1:2449-3908 GCA_964569565.1 uncultured bacterium
CGAAAACACCGTCTACATGCTCCAGCAGGAGCTGCTGCGCACCTACGGCGACCGCATCGGCCTCAAGCCGGGCTTCGCCATCACTGACGCCAAGACACTCAGCCTGCGGCTGACAAGTCTTTCAGAAATAGAAGATATCGAGGTCGTCACCCCCGAGCAGGCTGCCCGCGAGTTGTTCAGCAGTCCCGACGATCAACAGCTTCTGCAGATCGGCATCGATCAGAACAGCAACCCTCTGCCGACAACGCTTCGCATCAGGATCAAAGCGGGTAACCATCTGGAATCTCTTCTGGAGAAACTGAGAACTGAACCGATGATAGACAACATCAGTTACGGCGAAGACCTTTTTCAGCAGTTTCATGGCATGTCCCAGCTGCTGTGGCTGATAAGTCTGGTCATAGTCATCATGCTCGGCCTGGCCTCGCTGTTCATCGTCTATAATACCGTTCGACTGACACTCTTCATGCGTCGCGAAGAAATTGTGATCATGAAACTGGTCGGCGCAACAAACTGGTTCGTCAGGGGCCCCTTCCTGGTTGAAGGCTTCATACAGGGTCTGATAGGCTCTGTTCTGGCGATAATAATTCTCTTTGCCGCTTATAAATTCATGCTCGCCAAGCTTGTCGAGCTGATACCGTTCTTTACTGCGAATGTTGGCTTCGACCAGCTGTTCAAGCTTTCGGCCAAGCTGCTGATGATGGGCCTGGTGCTTGGTATCTCCGGCAGCCTGCTTTCACTGCGCGATATCAGCAAATTCAGCAAATCTACTCCAGAAGGGGTCTGAGATGCCACGCCCCCTTGTCAGGCGACTGCTCTTTCTTCTTCTGCCCGCGTTTATACTGTTCATACAGTCAGACGCATCTGCCCAGAAAAAAGCAGACGACAATAACAGCCTGCAGAGTGAGATTGACACAATCGACCTGCAGCTCGACTATCTCAAGCTCAAGCTCAGTGACAGTCTCAAAAAGACACGTAATCTCGAGGCCCGCATCAAGTCGAAACGCGATGAAATCGCACAGCTTAAAAGCCAGGTCGACCAGCTCAGCGAGCGCCAGAAGGAAATTGCCCGGCAAATCGAGAAGATAGAGCAGGAAAGCCTTGCCGCCCGGCAACAGATAGATCTTCTGCTGAACAGGTTTCGCGCCAGGCTCGTGCAGCTTCACAAAATAAAACAGGGTACTCTCATCGGGTCAATATTTTCGGCCCGCGACCTCAATTCTTTTCTCAACCGTTATCAGATGGTTAAATATCTGTTAAACAGTGACAAAGAATTGCTGCAGCAGCTGAAAGCCCAGAGTCTGCGCCAACGTAAGCTGACTTCAGAAATGCAGGCCCGTCAGCAACAGCTTGAAACCGGCAAAAACGAGCTCGACAGCAAATCAAAAAAACTCGACAGCGAGAATTCGGCGATCAGAGCCATGCTTTCTACCGTGCTGCTCGAAAAAAAGGTTTTTCTTGA
>CAZMWO010000392.1:0-3890 GCA_964569565.1 uncultured bacterium
GTAGCTGTCGATTATGACTTCGGTTCCGGTAAGGTCGTTTGCATCGAGGCCAATGTGGCTTTCGATTTTTTTCTGCACCGCGACCAGTGAAGCTTCGACAAATGCCTCAGCCGGCAGGCGGTAGCCTTTGTTAAGGTCTTCCTGGATTTTCCTGATTTTTTCCTGATAGGCTTCAACCCTGGTTTTAACTTCTTCACTGACCAGCGAATCGACGATCTCACGGCCTTTTGTTTTGAATTCGAGGGTTACCCGTTCGCGAATCGAATCTTCGAGGCGGTCTTTGATAATACCGGGGTTCTGCATGATATTGTGCGCCTGATGAAAGGTATCCCAGGCCTTTTTCAGCTCAGGTTGCGAGTCGATTACGCGCATCGCCTGCTCGAAACCGTGCTGCGCGATGAGATCGCGCATATTGCCGCTGCGCGCGGTGTTGATCAGATCGACGGCCTGCTCGACCTTGCGTCTGGTCTCGGGCGGCAGGCTCTCGATGACTGCTTCTTTAAGCAGCTCCTGGCGGTTGATCGACTCACCCTTGATCAGACGCTGCACCAGCGGGTTTTCAAGAACCTTGTCGGGCAGAAGTTTTGAGGCAAGTCGCTCGGTCAGGCCTTTTCCGGTCGCTTCTTCGAACAGAAAATTCACCGCTTTGTAAGGATTGCTGCTATTCTTAACCAGGTCGACGACTTTTTTGAACTTTTCGAATTTTTCGACAACTTCATTCACACGGTCGAGCGTGTTGTTGATCCATTTGATCGCCTTGATGAAGCCTGAATCTTCTTTGGGCAGTTCGGTCAGAAAATCGTGCATGAGAAACTGCTCGAGCTCATTGCGGCGTGCAATGAGCGCATCGAGTTTTTCGTCTTTGAGGCCGACTTCTTCCTGCAGTTTGAGAATCTCGATGTGCTTGTTCTGCAGGCTCTGGCGCAGATTTTTGCGATTATCCCAGTCTTCCGAGGTGTATTTTTTCGTCATCTCGTCGATTTCTGCCTGGGTGCGGGCAATAACCTCACGACAGGTCTTTATCGAAGGGTTGCCAAGACGACCGCTATAGCGATGTTGCATGCTCTCATCGGCAAGCGCCGCGTTGATTCTGGCAATTTCATTTTGACAGCTCTCGATCAGGCCTTTGAAATGGCCAGTGCTTGTCCAGTTGAAGGCCCGCGAAGTATAGGTGCCTTCTGCCATTCTTTTCGTCATGTCGGCAATCGACTTTTCCCAGCTTTCGGTGGCCTGTTCGGCGCTCTTTACGTTGTCTGCCGACTCTTTGCCTTCTGCCACCTTGTTTCTAAGTTCTGCTACTCGTTGAGTATGCTCCTGCAGAGAATCTCTGGCGGCCTGAAGTTCTTTCTCGTGCTCTACGGTCAGGCGTGCCAGATCACTCTGAGCTTTCTCGATCTGCTCTTCATATTTTTTGATCTCGCTCGCAGCATACTCTCTGGTAGCAGCAATCTGACCTTCATAATCTTGGATATATCTGAGTTTCGCATGCTTCTGCAGAAAGAAGCCCCATTTGTTTTCTTCCATCTGATATTCGAGCAGACGTTTTTCGGAATTGAGCCGGTCGAGCTTGTCGAGCAGCACGAGGCGCTGTTCTGCGCTCAGGTCGGGTGCGTTTTCGTTCTGGATCTTTTCGATAGAGCTTTCGGTAAGGGTCATCAGGTCGCGGGCCCAGCTCTTTTTCTGGTCGACAAGCTCCTTGATTTCAGTCGACAGCCGCTTTACTTCTTCTTCGTTGCCAGCTTTCCGGGCAACCTGCATCTTTTGCAAAGCGGTGCGTTCAGCGATATAAACCGAGCTTATGATACCTTCCTGCGCGTATGCCGGCGTAATCGATAACATCACGACGCCCATGATCATGCGCACCAACCATTTTGCTGCAACTTTCTGTTTAAACATTGCTGTCTCCCTTGCTTTATAATGTTTTGCCTATTTTATATTATGTTGCTTATTCGGGCTTTCGGCGGAATCCCAACGCTTCAACTCTCCCCAGATGTGAGCATATGTTTTTAAAGTGTGGCTTTGAGTCAATGCAGCCTGGCTCGAAGTTTACGCTTTTGGGATGCCCGCCTACGCCCTTAGTAGATTCAGCTAACCCTGTGTTTAGCAGACTTTATTTATGCAGTTATTAATAAAGCCGTATTATATCAGGCAATCAAACTATTGCAACCCTCAATAAAACGGAACGGTAGAATGATGTATAATTCGTGGTGGAGTTGGAGTTTTATGGAGGGAATTATGAGAAAAATTACACTGCTGGTCTTATGCCTGTGGCTGGGCTGCGCAGCCATGCTGGTGGCACAGAGTGAGGCGACAGAAGCTGACATTCTGTTTGCGAGATACTATGTTAACTGGGCGGAAGGCTTTGATTTCAAAGGGATCACCGTTGACTCGGCCGGGCAGGTTCATCAGTTTGACTATGGTTACGATGGGCGGATGCCGGAACTCGATCGCAATGCGCTGACGGCGGAACAGCTAACAACTCTTTATAAGCCTGGAAAAAAGCTGATCGCGCAGATTGCATCCGACAAGCTGCAGCAGATGATTGCTCTTGTTCCTTCTGCTGCCGTGGCGAGCATGTCAGAACGCGTGCACGAAGCCTGCGATATGGGGTCGTTTTCGAGTGTGGCATACATGCTGGATTCACAAACGAAACTTTACAAAGAAATAAAACTGAAAACTAGGGGCGACTGGAGTTATCACAATCTGGCTCCTGAAGCCGCTGAAATCGTCGAATGGCTGAACAGTCTGAATGAAAATTAGAAGTTATTTCAAAATATCATTGTTGTAAATCCGTCATAGCGGCAGTTGCTGTTATCCTGCTGCGCAACTGCATAACGACATTCTGTCGAAAAGGCATCTGAAATATGCTCGTTGGCTTATATGGCAATCGCAACCGGCTGCAGGTCTGGTTTTCGTTGATCGTTTTCACGCTCTGCGCATGGTGGACGCTCAATCCGCGGTCTTTTCACCTGCTCGACGGAACCAGCATCACCATTGCTCTGATGCTCGGCGCTCTTTTCGATTTTCATTTTCCGTTCAACGCCACCGCGGCATGGCCTGAAGCCGCTTTTCTGCTGGCTACAGTATCTGTGCCCATTATACTGCATGTTCATTTTCTCAGAAACGGCCTGAAATATATGGCGGCGCTGAACATTTACTGGTTTGCCTATGCCGCCCAGAACTGCTTCAGACTACTCGACGCCAAAGTCTATCGCTGGCCGGCCACCTTGTTTTTTACTCTGAGCCTGGCTTTGACTGTTGTCGCTTTGCTTAAATGCCTGCAAAACTCAGAAATCAGATTTGAAGACGGCTACAAGGAAGAAATCGAAGAGTTCGAGCACGACGAAAGCGGAGCAGACTTATGAAAGCAGCACAAAGAGCTTTTAATACGCTGAAGCGGCGAAGCCTGCTACGATTAGCACTGCTGGTAGCGTTGATTTTGCTGCCGGCCGGGTTGTGGGCGTTGATCGGGTTCGGCCCAGAGTCTGCAACTTTCAGAATCATCGATGCTGTGCAATATCAGCAGACAGGTTTATTGTCTCTCGATATCGAGATCATAACGCCAGGCCCCGATCTGGCACCTCACATCATGTTTCCAGGCCGGCGCTTCAACCTGGAGTTGACAGCGCCACAGCATCTCGAACTCAAGATCGGGCAAAAGCTGCGCGGCAGTTTTTCGGGTGCGATCAAAGATCTGCAAAACGGTCAGATAATGATGGACGTAGATCCAGCTTCACTGCAGATAATCGAAGAAACCAGCGACAGCCGCGACATTCCTGATTCATACTGGGAGCCAATTTTCGATTACCTGCAGTATCTCAAAATAGCTTTCATCGTTTTCTGGTGGCTGATCGCCAGCGTTATGGTCTGTCGCCAGGATACGCAGGGCT
>CAZMWO010000393.1:0-832 GCA_964569565.1 uncultured bacterium
TTACCCGTGCTCTCGACAGGGTCTCAACGCTACAACTCTCACCAGGCGCAATCTACGGTAAATAGCTATGGCTATGCGGCAATATTGCCTGGCTCGGCAGGGCTGCTCTATCCTGCGCAGCCCTGCATAAGCACATCCTTGTGCAAAAAGTTTTCGCTTATGAGATCCCCGTCTGCACACTCACAATAATAATTCCACCCGTAACTGAATATTTACCCTGATCAACGATAATCCATTTGCAGAGTTATCCGCAGATTTCAGGATTCCCGCAGATGATTAAGAGGTTTTCCTTGTCCAGTTTTTGAATTTTCGCGAAAACTATCGGCGAAATCAGCGCAATCTGTGGAAAAAGTCTTTTCAGCCGTTGGACTGGTCGAGGTGCCCTTCGCGGATCACACGGTATTCGCCGGTTTCGGTGTTGAGATCGTAGATATTGAAATTGGTGCGAATATTGAAACCTTCGTAATGAACGGCAAAATTGACCGAAGCCGAGCCTTTCTGCTGACAACTGCGGATTCGATGAAAGACGTTGCAGGGCCAGACCAGCATACCGGGGCCATCGTAAGCCAGCTCGCCATCGATTATGATTTTGTCGGCGGTAACATCGACTTTGACGATGCGGCCGTGTTTTGGCGTGTAAATCTCTACGTGGCGCTCACCTGAAAGCACCATAAGGTTATCGGCCTGATGCGGGTGCATGTACCAGGGCCGTTCAACATCGCCAACCGGCCCCGGAGAGACGGCGCCGCCCACATGCAGCACCCGGTCTATAGCATCGATACGTGGCAGATCTTTGACACTCAAACAGTCAAAGCTTACACCCGGCGTACGC
>CAZMWO010000393.1:842-1758 GCA_964569565.1 uncultured bacterium
TAGCGGGTGCGCTTTCAGGAACAAACCATCGCCAAAATCTTCATCGGAATAATTTTATAAAGACCATCTATCTGTTGAACAACACCGGTAGCGGTCATTGTGTTCTCCTTGATATGATATTTCAAACAATTTTACCACAATCAAACCAGCCCGCCTCATACAAATGTTCAGACTTAGCATAAATTCAGCCTTAGGTGGGATTAACTATGTTCGTAATTTTATAGCAACAAGCTATGCCTTTTTTTTACCCGTGCTCTCGACAGGGTCTGCGCACTCAAAATAATATTGCACCCGTAACTGAATCTTTGCCATGCTCAGAGTTTAGGGCTGAAGAGCCGAAGATAAAAGTTGTAACCTGTTGAACTCAGGATGGCTGGCAGAGGGCGTTTTAAATGTACCCTTCTCGACCCACGACACCAGTGCTAACCTGAAAGATACAGGTAATTGAAGTAACAGGAGAGTATCAGAATGAATAAGTTCAAGCTCATGACCTTTTGTCTGGTGGCATTGTTCATCGCGCTGTCAGTCAACGCCGAGGCCAGTCTCTATCTAAGCACTGGTAAATACACCTTTAACGTTCAGGTTAGAAACAGCAGTTTTAAAGACGTAAATTTCGCCCGGGGCCGGGTTTATGTAACCGGTAACACTGCGCGCATCGACGTCGAAGCTGATGGCTACCGTTCAGGCTACGAATACGTCTATCTACGCGACAACGTGACCAGCTATTATGCCCAGGTTCGCCTTGACGACCCGACAGTCTGGGTAAACGTTCGCGATGACGCCAATAATCCAATTGCAAACAGCTATGTTTCGCACACATCGCAGAGCATGTACTGGGGCGATGAATTCGGTATGCGCGGCTACTTTCCGGCTGAAGGGTTTGAGAGCCTGACAGTGAGAGACCTCGATGTACTGG
>CAZMWO010000393.1:1768-3888 GCA_964569565.1 uncultured bacterium
TAAACAACATGTATGCCTTTGCTCCACGAGTTTATCTGACCCGCAGCGGCAACAACTGGAACTTTGAAATCATCGTCAAACGCCGCGACATGAACAGCATGTTTTCGAACCGCTTCGAGATCATCGCGAAACGTGACCCGGTCAGCGAACCGGCACCAGCCGCCGAACTCATCGCCATGGCCGAAGACTATGTTGCCAACATGAGTGCCGCAGCCCAGACACGCAGTGAAGAAGAAATTCTGATTCTGCACAACCGCCTTGAATCTACCGCTGCTTATCTGCTCAGCGTCTGGCCGGCTACTGAAGCCGAAACCCGCAGTCAGATTATCGCGCTGCTTCCGGTAGACAGCCCGCTCACAAGAGCTCTCAAGTCAATGAGCCAGTTCGAAAACCTGCACAGGTAATTTCTACAGGCAAAAAAGCCGGGCAGTCGCAGATGCGGCTGCCCGGCCTTTTTTGCGCGCACAATGCCAAGTTTCATCCTTTGACTGGTTTGATTTCCTGGCCTGCTCCATCGACTACGACAACGACCCAGCCGCTGCCATCCTGCTCATCAAACCACAGCATTTTAAGTTTACGACCTTTATAGAAATTGCTGCGCCAGTATTCAAGAACTTCACCACGATAAGAGTTTCTGGCATAGTTGTCTGCGTCATACAGCATCGGAAATCTCTGTCGGATCTGGTCGACAGAAAGGCCCTTCACAATCCGGCTATTATGAGTGTCTCTTAAAACAAATTTCTGCAGCAACTCTTCACTACAGCTTTCATTTGACATGATCCAACACAGGTATGACGGATTGTGTAACTGCAAAGATCCGAAGCGTATCCTGGCAGCTGAGTAAAGGCCCAGCAAAGCCATGATCAACAACATTGTCCTTAATAAATGTTTGCGCATGACAAGCCCTTCTGCAAATCTGTCGAGAGCGTCACCAAAGCTGCTCCAGCATTGATCAGGCGATTTCGACCTGATCAGGTCAGTTCTTTTCGTGACGGGTTATGGCTTTGAAGAGTTCTTCAAGGGTCATGCCAGAACTGCTCTGCGACTTCACCTTGAAGTTGGCGAGAATTCTGGCAAGTTCTTCTTCGGTGCAGTCTCTGACTACCAGTTCAAGTTCGGCGCCATTGGCTCTGACAGCCAGTATGGCCGGGTGAGTCGGCAAAGTTTCGACAGCATTTTCAAGCTGCAGGGTAACTTTGCGGATACTGGCGGCAAGATCGTCTTTGCTGCAATCAACGACGAAACGGCCGCCAGAAAGAATCAGCACATGATCGCAGACGCCCGATATATCTTTAAGTTCATGCGAAGAGAGAACGACAGTAACGCCCTTTTCGACAAGAGATTCGATCAGACTGTTGAGAATTTCTTCGCGAGCCACGGCATCGACACCACCAACCGGTTCGTCGAGCAGAAGCACCTTTGGCTCGGTAGCCAGCGCGAAGGCAAGCTGCAGCTTTCGCTTTGTTCCCTTGCTGAAAGTGGCTATTTTCTGATCGGCTGTGATGGCGAACTCGTTAAGAGTCTTTTCGTAGAGAGCCTGGTTCCAGCTCGGATACATCTGAGAGAAAGTGCGGGCAAGCACTGTCGGGGTCATCCATGGGTAGAGATGGCACTCTTCATCGACCAGCACGCAGCTCTGCCGCAGCACCGCCGGGTTCTTTTCCGGGTCGATGCCGAGCACAGCCGCATTTCCCGAAACCGGCCTGAGACTGCCGTTAAGAATATTCAGCAGAGTTGTCTTGCCGGCGCCGTTGCGGCCGAGCAACGCAACCACTTTTCCTGATTCGATCTTCGTGCTGACGCTATTGAGAACCTTATGGCCATTGTATGACATGTCAAGCTGGCTGATATTGATAGCTTCCATGTTATTTTACCTCCTGTTGGTCGAGTACGGCCTCGAACATGCGGCGCACCTGCTGGCGATCGAGATTCATGCTGCGGGCAATGGCAACAATCTCGATAATGTGCTTCGCCATTTCAGCTTTCGCCTGTTCGAGCAGGTCATCGGCCGACTTTGGCGTCACGTAGGCGCCCTGACCGCGCTTGAAGTAGATGGTGCCAGAGTTGGCGAGTTCCTGGTAGGCGCGGGCGATGGTATTGGGGTTGACCTTGAGCGAAAT
>CAZMWO010000394.1:0-3882 GCA_964569565.1 uncultured bacterium
CGTTACCAGGCAAACTCTGAATTCAGTCATTTCGAACCTCCAGCAACAGTTTACTTTATCATCAGCGGTTTTTGCAAATGCTGAAATAATCCTGAAAAAAAGCTTAAGCTTAAATTTCACAGCTTGTTGCCGATAGATAAGACATGCGTAGCATGAGTATGGAGAAAAAATTATGGCAGGCTTGTTTCTGGCAACCGTTCTGACTATCGTACTGTCTCTCGAAATCGGGGTCGATCTCTGAAGCTGATTCAGACACAATAAAAAAAGCGCAGTCGGTTCTGCGCTTTTTTTATTTTTCAGCTCTCAATTTGAGCTCAGTTCCAGGGTAATAGAACTTGAGAATTTCATGGTATTTCTGCGACTTTTTGGCCAGGCCATCGGCACCGAAGATGCAGAGGCCAACTCCTTCGCCCTGGCCCATGCCACGGAAAATTATAGTCCTGCGCAGCATTTCCATGGTGAATTTCATGCTTTTTATGCTGTTCGGTCCGAAAAATTCGCTTAGTTCGCGATGAAACTCAATGCCGGGCACGCTTTTGGGAACACGGCCGCGTAAAGTTACCTGCTGAATTCTGCCATTCGCATCAACCTTTTCGGGTTCCCAGCCGGTGTATATGCGATCGGCTCCGCCGGCAAACGACATCGAAAGAAAATCCAGAAAATCGGCCTTCTGCAATTCGATTGACCAGTGAAAACCGGGGCTGTGAAAACAGTTCTCTGAACCCTTGCCATCGAGCAGGTCAGGATGGGCCGGGTGATAAGGTTCATCCACACCGTATATGTCTTTAGCCGACGATATTCGCCCGCCGCAGGTGTTATGATAACGCGGCATGATTTCCTTGCCGCCATAAATGATTGTCTGGTCAGTCGTCATGCCGGCCAGAATATCGACAAGTTCACGGTTGTAGCCACACCCACCGAAAGGGAAGCAGTGTTGCCGGTCGCAGACATCATAAGGCGTCTCTTTATGCTGCGGATTGGCAAGAAGCCAGGCCAGGCGGGTGCGCGCCATAACACAAAATGCCTTGAGCGCTTCAGGTTCATTGGTAATGCCAATTCTGGATACACTCGATACCACATGTTGATGAACACTTATCACATTGACCAGACGGATCGAGTTTTCCGCATGACTGATCTCCAGGACGCCCTGCAGCAATACCGGTTGCTGATCTGGAATCTCAAAGTTCAGCAATGCCCCGCCCGATACAGTAATCGTGTTGAAACCGGCTCCAAATTCCTTACCATCCGAGAATCTGGCAACCATCCCTTTGGGAACCAGCATTATGGTGCAGTCTTCGCCTTCTGCCAGCAGATCTTTAGTGGGCGATGCACCGCCGAATTCCACTTTCCAGTTGCCACTGAAAGACTGTATACGAAAGGTAGAAAATACTTCTTCCGGGCTTATGCCGACTCTGATGAGCCTTTTATCGAGAGATTGGCAACAGGCGGGCAGGCAGATGGCAAAAAACAGGACTATAAATAAAGTTGTAAAAGTTTTGTTCATAGACCCATGCATGATAAATCAGACAGCATCATTTAGCAAATAAAATGTTGCAATACACCGATCATCAGCCGCACAGGATAAAGAAGTGCTCTGAAAACCGTTCGTGAGAACACGACTTTTGCCGCCGCTCTGGTAATCATGGGGCTTTTACGCACATACACGCCGTTCAAGGCCATTCCCAGGCGCGAAGTCAAAAGAAATTCGCGTCTGAACCACCTGAATTCATTCACAATTTCAGGCTCGTTCTGATACGCAAAGCTGGCAATAAAGCAGAGTGACGCAGATGATTCACGGTCGAACGCGGTAACGTATTTTTTGTTCAGCACATAAATCATAGCCTTGGTCTTATAAGAGTCTTCGACCTGACCCAGATATTTCTGGGTGGTATAGAGCTTATCAAGCATATCTATATTCTCGGGAACAAATTCAAGGGCCTTGACGATACACTTCTGGGCCCGGCGAAAATGTTCTTCGCCCAGACTGAGACCGAGCTCCAGAGCTTTATGCAGATAAACATCGGCGGCTTTGCAGAGAATGCCGTATTTGGTCTCGTTGATGCTGTTTTTGACCTCAAGAACTTCGTTAATATTGCGATTATGCTGTTCTGCTTCGCCAAGAGTCTGGTCTGCCGCCTTGAAACGGCGCAATTCAACAAATGAGCGGGCTTTGATCAGCAACAGAGGTACTGTCGTGCGATAAGACATGTGTAATTCGTCAACCTGACTGATTACATCATGGTATTTTTTTTCCTGAAACAGCTTCTTTATGTTGTTTACGGCAGACTCTTCGAGCTCCAGTTCGCGTTCAGCCTGACGTTTGCGCTCTTCTTCGGCGAGTTCTGCCTCTCTTGCCATTTCCTGGCGGGTTTTTTCGCGAGACCTCAACGCCGGCGACAGTTCTTCTATACGTGAATTGATTTCTTCGACTATTTCGTTCTGGCCGAGAATCTGATGACAGCGCATCAGTCCTGAAAGAGCCGGCACGCTGTCTTCTTTCAGATCAAGCGCTTTCCGGTAAGTATCCATGGCTTTCTGCACAATGGCTGAGAGAATCTTGTCATTCTCTTCGCGCATTTTTTCACGCGCCAGCGAATCGGCCTTTTTTATGCTTTCAGTAAATTTCGTTTCTTTGTCGTCGCGTTCGAACAGCAGGTTGTTGCCATGCAGAACCAGGTTGTCAAAATATATCCCCGTCGCATTTTTAAACAGCTCTTCGACCTTGTCGTTCTCAGGATGCCATGTGGTAGCTTCTTTGAGAATCTCGAAAGCAGTTTCATGCATGTTGACCTTGTTCAGCTCGATGTAAAAACTTTCGAGAAACTCAGGGTCGGCCGGGCAATCCTTTGAAAACGACTTGTGGAATAATTTGAGCGCAGAAGCGTGCTCACGACTGCGCATGAGCGAAATAATCTTGCGCTTGTATTCCAGAATTTTCTTTTCGTTTGCGTCCATATGCAGACAGTAAAATAACATAAACCGGGTGCAGGTTAAACCGGCAAAAAAAAATCCGGCTGGGCCGGAAATACAAAACATCTCAGATTGTAGTCATAAGACTTTCAATGCCGCTTTTTGAGCGGCGCGGTCCGGCCGAAATAAGAAAGATCCTGTAATTTCTCACGTCTGATAAGCTTGTGAAGCAGATAAGCCCGACTACACACGAACAGAACCGTGCTGCAGACCAATCCTCCGAGAAAACCCGCCACCAATGAATTTAGATTCAAAATTTCTACCCCCAATTCGATGTTTTGCGGTATCTTTTTCGGCAGATATCTAAAATTACTGAACTATTACAGGAATCATTATGTTTGAAAAGGTTCTCAAAAACGGCCAGGTGTTCTGGAACGATGCTCTGGTTCAGGCAGATCTGGCAATTAACGGTGAACAGATTGCTGCTGTCGGCAAACACCTTCAGGGAAAACTCGAAATCGACGTAGCCGGACGCTGGGTGCTTCCTGGCGCGGTTGACGCACACACACACTTCTCGCTGCCATTCGCCGGCGCAGTTTCGGCTGACGATTTCTATTCAGGCAGTGTTGCCGGAGCTTGTGGCGGTGTGACGACATTTATCGATTTTACTGCCCAGAAGGGTGATGAAGGGGTTCTCGAAAGCCTGCAACGCCGCAGGGAAGAGGCCGACGCTCAGGTTGCCATCGACTACTCTCTGCACGCATGCATCGGCCGGTATAGCGACAAGGTGATTGAACAATTGCCTGAGCTGGCCGGGAATGGTATCACCAGTCTGAAGATATTCATGGCATACGGACGCTCAGGTCTCATGCAGAACGATGTCAATCTTTTCAGAATTCTCAATGCCTGCCGGGACCATGGCATTCTGGTGACAGTTCACGCCGAAAACGGCGAACTGATCGACTATCTTAC
>CAZMWO010000395.1:0-3879 GCA_964569565.1 uncultured bacterium
CCTGCCTGATCTTGTTCTGGATGTAGCCGTCGTCGCTTTTGAGCTTGAGATAGCATTCGGCCATCATGCTGAAAATGTCGATACGGTGCTTAACATCCATCTGATCGACCTTGTCGAGGGCCGAATTGAAATGTTCGAGCGCGCGCTGATAGTCGCCGGCAGCAAAATACTGCATGCCCGACTGAAAATCAGGAACCGGCTTCATCGACAGGTCGATGATCTGCTCATATTGCGCGTTGCGCACCGGTTTTGGGAACTGAGCACTCGGCGATGGCTGGTTCTTAAGGGCCTCGCTCATGTGCGCATTGTAGGTGCTGATAGTTGCGGTCATGACGTTCGAGAACATGGTGCGCTTGATCTCATTGGCTTCCTGGGCGGCCTTGTAGGCGTTCGGATGGCGATAGGCAGGCGCCCGGGTCGTGCGCTGTGCCGGTGGCGTTTTGCTGTCCTTGCGATAGTCGGAGTAATCAACGAATATGCGGTCATGGTTGAAGCGCTTCTGGTCTGACTTGAAAACTGTGGTTAAAAAGCTGTAGATGAGCAGAATCATCAGCAGACTGATACCTATGATCGGCCAGCGTTTTTCTTCCATTCAGAACCTGCCGTCTCTGTCAGTCGTCGAGAAGCTGCCGGGATTAGCTACTTCGCTGAGCTTGACACTGCTGTAAAACTTGGTGATTATGTCTAGTTCTTCGTCGCGCCGTTTTTCTGACTGTTCATCGATCTTAGTATGAACCCGCAACACGATGAATGAAATGTCATTGACTTTGTCTGGCGTTGTCACCGGCTCGATGACCGGAGTGAGCAGTTCGCCTTCGCGAATGACTTTCTGGCTGTAGGGTTTGACTTCAAAATCGGCAATATCGCGCAATACAGTTTTTTCCATGCTGCTGTAGCGGTCGTCGGTCGGTTCGCCGGGGTCGAAACGCATCGGGTTCTGTAAAAAGAAGAGTTTTCCGGGGGTGCGTTTTTTCAACACAGTGCCGTCTTCTTTCCACTCATAATCGTATTTTACCATCGACAGTACCGCTTCGCTGTCTTCGCCTGTTGTGTGGGGGGCGCCGGTGCGATCATATAAAACATCATCAAGATGCGGCGGTGTAAAGGTGTAGGAGTAGAACGAGAATTTTTTGTTCTGGGTATCTACTTCGGAAAAGGCGTAGCAGGAACCCATCTCGATTTCGAGATTGTCTAGAAAAATGCGGGTGTCGAGCTGTATCTGGCTCTGAGAAACGGTGTGTCGCATGGTTTCGCGGCCACTGAAGTAAAAATGCCAGGCAAAACCCATCAGCATGGTTACCACTACCACTACTACCATCATTTCTGTAAGGGTGAAGCCCGGAGCTCTCTTAGTTGCCATATTTTCCAACTACCGTTCCAAAGCCCAGGTTGAATGTACGATTGGGCTCTTTCCATTCTATGTCGAGTTCTACACGGATTTTTTTGTTCTGGTCTGTACTGGCGCGTTCAAGTTTGACGCTGGTGTTGAAGCGCTTGTAATATTCGGGGTAAACGGTCGAGTCCCCGTCGCTGGAGACCAGCGGCCCCTCAACCGGTTTGCCTGTATGGATTATGTTGAGGCGTGAGTTCTGCATTTCCTGTTCAAGCACTTCAAACCCGAGAGCGCGGATCTCGGCGATCATGGTGCGGCCGAGACTGTGCGCAACCATGAGGTTTTTGGCTTGGGCCGTCTGCTTGTGACTGCTTTGAAACAGCACGATAAGAGGCAGCAGCCCGAACGAAAAGACGACAATGGTCATCAACAGTTCCGGGGTCGTAAAAGCTCTGCGTTTATTCGTCATCTTCATCGTTTCCGCCCATACTTGCCACATGCATTATCCTGGGACTCATGAAGAATTCATGGGTCATGAGTTCGTAGGCTTTGCGGTTATCTTCGCTTTCGTCGAGTTTTACCTGCACGGCCTTAAAGCCGGTATCGTATTTGTCAAAGTAAAGAGGACTGTTGAAATTATGGACAACCCAGAGATCGGCTTCCTGTTTGTCTTTGCACATGTAGAAATTTACATAGTTGCCATAAATCATGTTCGAAGCTTCAGCTATTTTGCTCAGGCAGTCGCGGCCCCATTCGTTGGTGGGGAGGTCGGGGTAGATACCAACGCTGGTAAGGTCGGTAATGTCGCCTTCAGTAGTTCTGATGCCATAGCAGGAAAATACGCTGGCCTCGATCATTTTGCCCGCGCCCTCGATAGTCAGCATTCTCTCGGTTACATCAGAAACTGTCTGATCATAAGGATGATAGAAGATGTTGAGATGCCCGAGAGGCGTTACATGGTCGTCTGCTTTCAACGAAACGATACTGCCCTTGATTTTGAAAGGCCGGTCGGGCGTGTATCGGGTGACCAGTATCGTGCCAGTGCCAACGTAAGTTACCGAATTGTCGATCTGGCATGAATCAAGCCAGTAAACGCCATTCAGCAGCCAGCGGCCCTCCGCGTCGCGCGGAATTTCGCTTTCATCGGCGAGTTTGCGGGTAGCTATACCCCTGAAGTTATATTTGAAGTTATTCGGGAACAGATTCTTGAATACCTGTTCGGCCTCGGCCGAAACCAGAGTGTCCTGGCCTGGCCATATCCGGTTGATCAGCGGTGAAGCGATTACCGTGATTGCCTCGAAAGGCATGGTAAAGTTGCGCCAGAAACTTTCGCCGATTGATGAAAGCGAATAACCGAGCTTGCTCAGGAACCCTTCGGGGTCTGATTCATTGTAATAGCTCAGCGAAAACTCCATCAACTCTTCTTTGGGCGGGGTTTCGACGTTATTGGTGACGTTATTGTATTTGATCTTGTAGGTGCGCGCGTAAATTTTGCTCTGTTCGGCAACCTTGGTTTCATCGGCGAGCCAGCGGTGTTCAAGGCGCAGATGCTGATCGTCTTTCGGAAAAACTTTGTTGACGGCACCGCTGAAGTCGGCGTTACTGTTCGGAAGGTAACGGTCTTCGCCCATAAGGGTGGGGGATACGAATTTCCATGGTGTGCGGCAGAAGGGGCCGCCAGGTAGAAACTTCTGGTTAGCTGTGGTGCCACGAAAATATGTATCCTGTATGCCGCGCGAACTGATGTCACCGAGGATTTCGCCAAAGGTGCGGCCGCGGTGCGGAAGCAGGCCGCCGTAAGCGGTTTCATCGGTGAAAAGGCCGAGGTAGGTGTCACGGTTGGCGATTTCGTCAGACTTTCGCTGCTTTCCTGGTCGCCACCAGACGGCGATTGAATCCCACAGCGTTTTAGAAGGAAAAATGGCTCTGCCTATCGTCGGCAGATATGACATGCCGTAAAAAGTGTCGCTGTACTGAAATGCCTGGGTTATACCGGGTTTCGGGTATTTGGGATCGGCGGTATTGTAGGCGCCGCCAAACTGCCTTTCCCCTGTATCCGCCAACGTAGGGTTCTCCAGGCTGATGATTGATGGCCCGTGCAGATAGACGCGTGACTGAAAAGGCATGTTCCAGAGAATGAGGCGGCCGCCTTCGCGGGTGGTGGGCGAATTCATTTCGTTACGCAATGCTGCCTGCACGCTGGCCGGATCGCCCGAAGGGATGCGGTGTCCGAGAATGCTGAACATCGTGTAGTTGCGTGCGATAGGGCTGAGGTTGAGCAGTTTTACATCGCGCGAAATCGTGAAATCGACTTTGAACGTGCGCTGTTTCTGTAGAGCAATGGTAATGTCGAGCTGAATAACCAGATACCAGTCGCGTGAATAGTGATCGTCAAAGCCCTTCATGCGGTCAGGCGAGCGATGGTAAGATTCGGGCTCGTCGAGCGGGCCATTGGGAATGGGGCGGCAGCCTTTGATATTGGGCAGAATCTTTTCGATGGTAAAACCTGCCCTGGTCATGTGGTAGTCTTTAAGAGTCAGGGTCTG
>CAZMWO010000396.1:0-3859 GCA_964569565.1 uncultured bacterium
GCTTTCCAAGGTAATGGAACCGAAGGTCGCTGAACCGACTGTTGTTAAGGCAGAGCCGGCTCCGGCGATCCCTGCGGTAGAAGCGGTCGTTAAGCCGGTTAAGGCTGTCGAAAAGCCTCGCAAGCCATCGGCTAAGAGAAAAAGAGCTGCCAGGGTCGAAGATGAGAGCGAAATTCCACAGGAATGGAACTGGTTCAATGCCCCGCTGAAAATCGAATTCAGCGAAGGTCGTGTCGAGATCGTGTCTGCAGAAGCGCTTCCTGGACTGGATAGGCTGGCTGCGACAACCAGCCGGTCTGAATCGGTGGTCGTAGAACCTTCTGCTGACAAGCAGGAAGAGTTGCGACAGGTTGAGCCGTCACTCGAAAAGCCTTTTGTTGCTGCACTTGCGCGCATGGGGAAGCTTCGCAGCATGCGTTCATCTGCAATTGTAAAGAATCCTGGCCTTGAAAAGGCTGTTCTGGCAAGAAGATCTGAGTCGCTTGAGCGACTCCACGAAGCAGTAACAGCGCTTTGCGGCAAGCTCGATAAAGTAGAGACCCCGCGTGTTGATTCTGACCCAATAGATGGCCATCGCAGCGTTTCTGCGGCAGTGGAAGATGTTCCGGTTGCTGCTGACACTGAAAAATCTTCTCCTGAGTCGATATGCGCTGTTGAGACTGAAAAGTCTCACCAGGAGGAAGCGGTAGGCGTAGACGATCACAAGTTTGTGCCCTACTACTCGGGCTCAGGCTCTGATCTCAGCAACAGGATCAATGACCTGGTCATCAAGGGAGTTGGCTCCAGACGCAGATAATCTTAGTTTAAGTCCAGCCCAGGCGGCGGCTCTGCAAGGTTTGCAGAGCCGCCGCTGTATTTACCGGCATTATTGGATAAGTGTTACAAGCTACTGGTGTTTTAAAGGGTTTGAGCCAATCATTATGTGGCCACATGACGTCCAGCAATCATCAGCATATAAAGAAATCTAGTAAAATAATAAACAAATATTTATTTATCTTGTCGATTTTACAGGGTTTTGCTGGGATTGGATTGGGATTTATGGATAAATATTTATTTTTAAGCAATCCGACCCGGTCGACGGGTTTTTGTTCTGGCGGCGATTGTGAAATTTTATAAATAATAGTTTATGCTGGGGGAGGGAGGTTTCGAGGCTGAAAAAAGAATATTGCTCCGGGATTCTGCTGGCAGGTAATCTTGCGCATTTGAACAGTCCTGCAAGATGTATGAAGAATCTTAGACAAACATAATGCAACCGTGGATAGATTTCTTTTGGGTGAAAATTGTCATGAGCATCGACGTCGCAATATTTGCCGAATTGTTGGCGGTCGGTTGCCTGCGAAAGCTTGCCTGGCTGGGGATGTGTGACAATAGGATAATTGTTTTATATCAATTTAATGATAATAAACAAGCGGAAAGCCGGCAAGCCCTGCTGTCGCAAAAATATAATAGAACTCGTCAGCTATTTGGGTTATAATTCATAGACAGCTTGATTTTTCCGCAGGTACACACTGTTGTGTGATTCTGAGGTCATGGAGGCTAGCAGGGTGAACATACCGGAAGAAGCCAGTTCAAAGCCGGTAGTGATAGGTTTTGGAGAGTCGGATGATCCAATGCCCGACCGGCCGCAACTTACCGGGTACCGTATATTTGCCGGGCCCTGCCGGGAATGCGGGTGTGCTGGTAGAAAGCTGCTCCCGGTCGGGAGCTCTCTTGCTCTCGTTTGCGACAAGTGTCGCGCCTTGCAGAGCACCACGCTTTCTACGACTGACTGGCCCGAAATCACCTATATCTACTGGTGCAACTCGTCAAAATTTGCTTCCGACGAAGTAGAGCTTTCTGACACAGATCGACAGAGCATCGAGCAGGCTATCGAGGCTCTTGGCGGTGAGTATGAAATACCGCACTGGGCCGTGATGATTGTTTCAGGCAGATGCAGTTGCAGTGAGCAATGTGTGAATTATGCCTGTCCGTATCTGGTAAGATCTTCGTAATCTGGAGAACATAATGCTTAAACACAGTCTTGTCATAAATCGGGAAGTACGTGACGCAATATCCGAGAATAAAGCTGTTGTCGCTCTTGAATCGACAATTATTTCGCATGGAATGCCGTATCCTCAAAACGTGGAGACTGCGAAACTTCTCGAGCAGACTGTGCGTGACAACGGTGGTGTTCCAGCAACCATCGCTCTTTTGAACGGCAAAATACATATCGGCCTGGCGCCAGATGAACTTGAGTTTCTGGCCACCGACAAAACTATTGCCAAGGCATCGCGCCGCGATCTTCCTTTTCTCATGTCGGGCGGGAAGCATGCTGCCACGACCGTTGCTGCAACTATGATCTGTGCTGATCTGGCCGGTGTCAGGTTTTTTGCTACCGGAGGCATCGGCGGTGTACATCGAGGTGCCGGCGAAACTATGGATATTTCTGCTGATCTGCGCGAATTCGCCGAAACGCCTGTGCTGGTTGTTTCGGCCGGTGCCAAGGCTATTCTGGATATTCCTTTGACGATGGAATATCTTGAAACTATGGGTGTTCCGGTGATCGGCTACTGTACTGACGAAATGCCGGCCTTTTATTACCCCGACAGTGGTGTAAAAGTGCCCGTTCGCGTAAACTCAGCCGGCGAAGCTGCGTCTGTTTTCAAGACTTCTCTGAGTATGGGTTATCGAAGCGGCATTCTGGTTGGTAATCCCGTTCCGGTTGCCGATGCTCTCGATCGTGACAAGATCGAAGCCAGTATTGAAAAGGCTCTGGTTGATGCTCGCGCACGCGGCATAACCGGGCAGCAGGTGACGCCGTTTCTGCTTTCCCGTCTTAATGAAATTACTGGCGGTGAAAGCCTTAAAACCAATATTTCTCTGGTTCGGAACAACGCCGCCGTGTGCACAAGAATAGCAGTCGAGTTTTATAAATTATCCTGACGGGAGGTCTCATATGAAGCCTGAAAGAATGATTGATTATATCGAAATACCCACTTCGGATATCGAGGGCACCAAAAAATTCTTTGCAGCCCTTCTGGGTTGGCAGTTCGAAGATTTCGGCCCGGCTTACTCATGCTTCAATGACGGCCGGATGAAGGGCGGGTTCTATGAATCAGCCATGAGAGTGAGTCCGGATGCCGGTTCGATTCTGCTGGTGTTTTATGCTTCTGATCTGGAAGCCATGTACGATCAGGTTCGGGAGTTGGGTGGCAGAATCACCAAAGAGATTTTTACTTTTCCGGGCGGCCGGAGATTTCATTTTTCTGAGCCCTGTGGAAATGAATTCGCTTTCTGGACGGAATAATATGCCGTCGCAGCTTCAGGAAAGGAACTGGAGGTAGCTGGTTGCCACAGGAACTGGTAATTCATACGCCGGAAAATGCTGAGATTCGTGTGCCGCTGGCCGGCATGTTCAGCAGGGCGACTGCCTTTGTGCACGATACTGCTTTGCAGCTGGTTCTGCTGTTGGTAGAACATCTGGTGTTCGCAACCTTCCTCTCCGGTTATGGAGTTGGACCTCGCATGGCGCTTGATTCCGGACTGGCGACAGGTATATATCTCATCCTGGTCTTTCTGACTATTTTCGGTTACCACACATTTTATGATCTTTTTAGAAATGGCCAGACGCCGGGAAAAAAGGCGCATGGTCTTCGGGTGGTGTCTCTTACCGGGCAGAGAATAAACCTGTTCAGCTCGCTCCTGCGCAATTTTCTGCGAATTGCCGATTTTATGCCATGTCTGTTTCTTGCCGGTGTTTTTTCGACTCTCATTACTGATTTCCACCAGCGGATCGGTGATCTGTTTGGTGGTACCGTAGTTATCAGGACGGAGGAATGACATCAGAAATGCCTGCGCCATCAGCTGAAAACATAGATCA
>CAZMWO010000397.1:0-3859 GCA_964569565.1 uncultured bacterium
CGCCTGCGCCCTATATTGAGGCTTTAATAACTACAAATTCAACCTTGACAAAACACTAGATCGGTTGTTATTCAATTTCGATGGTTCCGGCTACTATTGGCTCGGATTTGGCGAAGCCGAGAACGCCGGTAGATACGACCTGTTCGAATTTCTTTTTGTCGGGGTTCCATTTGTTTTCGACGGCGCCGGCATTTGACTGGTATTTGAAGCCGTAAGAGACGCTGACCCAGATTTTCCAGCCTGGTTTGGCGTTGCGCAGCCAATCGGAAAATTCTGAGCTGAGATTATCCCAGGTGACTCCTGATGTTGACGGGTCATCAGGATAACCTAACCAGGTGTATGCCTGCGTTTTCCATTTGGGAATGTCTTTGGTGCTGGTCGGCCATGGCTTGTCGGCGCTGAACATCTGCTTGCCGCTGGAATCGTGCGAGACCCAGAAATCCCAGAAAACCAGATTTTCGCCATTACTGTGTTTGGCATTTTCTGGCTGTTCGGTTCTGAGTTTTTCGAAAAGACTTCCGACGTCACTGTCAGCTGGTGTGATGACTCGAAGGTCAAGAGAGATGCCCTCAGAAGGCTTGATGAAGCTCTTGCCATCTTTGAACTTTATCTGAGCCGGGTCATACTTTGTGTAAGCAGGAAAGCCTTTGTTGGAGGCCAGAATTACGCCCCGACCGAATGTTTCGATGTAAGCTGGGTCGATACTCTGTGCCTGCAGCAGGCATGAAAAAGAAAGAAAGCACAAAACCAGCAACAACTTGCGCATGATTAACTCCTTGAATGAACCTCATTCACCTTTTCCCGTCGGTTCCTTGAGAATCGGCAGGTGTTATGTCTGTACAATAGACGTGCTTCAGGCTAGCACTGCACCAATGCTTAGTCAACGCGGTTTAATCAGGTCTTCTGGTCATGGTTACAAGGTGGGCAGGTGTGTTTACTGAGCCGATTCAGGGCAGCAGAAAATTTTAGAACAAGTAAACCCTTATTGAGAGATACCGGCATTGAAGAACTGTGTACAGATTCTTTGCAGGCATGGTTTGCCGGAATGAGTTCAGTTGAGACGTTCTATTGATGATGAGTTTATTGGTGTGAGTCATTTTGGGCAATGATTTGCGAGCAGGTTGTTGAGGCTATCGGAAATGGCGGCGACTATTGACTTGGGCGGCATCTGCAGTTATACTGGCGTTTCTGAGATCACTTTTCTGAAGTGTGAAAGGACGGCAGATGCAGCTTAAACTGCAGGATAACAGGGTTGTAGATTTTGTTAACGCTACCCGGGAGGACACACAGGCGATCATAGATCACTATGTCACTGTGTATAAAGGGAAATACCCGCTGCCCGAAGTCTCTGACCCTGCAATAATTGCGCGCAAGGTCGAAGACCCTGGCTATCTCTGGATTCTCGCCAAGATAGCGGGGCGTCTGGTCGGCTCTGTCATTTTTACGGTCGACCCGGTGAACAAGATCGGCAAAGTCTATGCTGCCGCTGTTTTGAATGAGTTTCGTGGTCTCGACCTGATGCGCACCATGACCAGGCATGGACTGAAGCTGTTGACCGAGAAGACCCGTGTCTGCGACGTCATTTATGCCACTACCCGCACAGTAAGCTTTGCTCCACAGGTGATACTCGAACACATGGGTTTTATTTCGCTCGGTATATTTCCGAATGTGCGCAAAATCGAGTCCTTTGAGACGCACGGACTCGAAGTTTATCTCAGCCAGAACTGCCTGAGCTACCGCCGCAAAGCTCCACCGCTGCTGCCGGAGCTGCAGGAATTCTACCAGATTGCACAGCAGGAACTGAATCTGGAAGAGCCAGAGACAGTCATTCTCGACGAGCAGGATCCGCGCAAAATGGGCCCGATGCTTGAATTCGAGCTTAACGAAGATGAAGCGGAAGTATCGCGCAAGTTCGACCATTACCAGGACAAAGACCTGATGCAGAAGGTGTTTTTTCCGTTCACCGAGCCGAACATGCTGTATAGCTCGAAAGACGGCAGTACCGACGTATTCGTTAACCTTAACCGCGTCGATGGCAACGGCGTAATCGTCGGCTATCGCTACGTCGGCAATGATGTGCGCAACGCTTTGATGTGGTTTTGCGAAGCAGCTGCGAAGTCCGGCATGCGCTATATCGAAATGCTGGTTAACGCATTCAAACCTGAAATGCAAAGAATCGCGCTCGACGCCAAGTTTCTGCCGTGCGCCTATTTCCCGGCCATGCGCATGAACGAGAACGGCTTTCGTGAGGATTTTTTCGTGTTTTCACGTTCGTTTGAGCATCTCGATTTTATGGATCTGCATCTGGTCGATAATAATCGACGGTTTTTAGACGCTTTCATGAAGTGCTGGTATAACCTGCTGGTGCGTTGCCAGCCAGATTTTGACGAGGAGTGGAGAATTGGCTGAGGCTAAACCTTTTGAGCGTTGTGGTCAGCTGTTTGATATCAACCGCGCTTTTGCGCACAGCCGCGAAAACGACCGGCTTTTCGATCAGGCGATGAACGAGGCTCTGCGCTGGCACGCCGCGCGATGCTCCGATTATCGGGCATTTCTCGAAGTTTGCGGACTGACCGATTTTACCCGCGATTATGCACCGGAAGAGATTCCGCCGTTGCTGGTGACGATTTTCAAAGAATTCCGGCTGGCTTCGGTGCCCGAAAATCAGGTCAAAATCGAGCTGACATCTTCGGGCACTGGCGGGCGTAAGAGCGCGATCATTCTCGACAATCGTTCCTATCGTCGCATCATGCAGATTCTCAATAACATTTTCGATTCGCTGGGCATGGTCAACCATGCGCAGAAGGTCAACTATCTCTGTTTCACCTACGACCCCAAAGTGGCGGGCAACGTTGGCACAGCATTTTCTGATAAGGGATTGACCGGTCTGACCGGCAAGCGTTCGGTTTATTACGCGATTAAATGGAAGGAATCGATCGGCGATTTCGAGTTCGACCTCGATTCTACCGTCAAGAAGCTGATCGCGTTTGGCAAAAGGCCTGAACCGGTGCGCATTCTTGGGTTCCCGGCCTATCTGTGGCAGGTCTGCAACCGCCTCGAAGAAGCCGGAATAACGCTCGATCTCGGCAAAGATTCTTATATCATCACCGGCGGCGGCTGGAAGATGCACAAAGACCAGGAAGTCAGCAAAGACTTTTTCAAGGATCGCGTCGAAAGAGTGCTGGGAATGCCCCGCGAGAACCTGCGTGACCTGTTTGGCATGGTCGAGCATGGGATTCCTTACGTCGATTGCGAAGCCGGGCGGCTGCACGTGCCGATTTATGCACGCGCGCTCACCGTAGATCCTGAAACATACAAACCGGTCGGCGATGGCAAAGAAGGGCTGCTTTACCTGATGACGCCGTATCTTTCGAGCTACCCTTCGATTTCGCTGCTGACAACGGATCGTGCGATTATCGAGGGGAACTGCCCCTGCGGGCGGCCGGGCAAGACTTTCAGAATCGTCGGCCATGACAGCGCTCGACCTTCTCAAGTGATGGTGCATATATGAAAAAGCAGAAATTATACATATTCGGACAACAGCGCGAACAGAACTGGCTCAATGCCGAGACTGCCGTAGAGTTGCTCGAAGAAGCCCGCGAACGGGCCGCTGTAGCAGCTCACCCAGACATCGAGTGCATTCTCGACGTGCTCGACGATGTCTCGCGGGCATGGGCCGACCCTGATTATCACCTGCGTCGCCAGGCCGAAAAGATTTTGCCTGAGCTGACCAGCTTCAGTGCGCAGATGATCGAACAGGGTTTCAATGCGATCAGTGCCATCTGTCGCCGCGAGAATCTCGAAAAGAGGCTCAAAGGTGAGTTTGGCAATCTGTCGGTTCTCGACGCCGGGCAGGAGA
>CAZMWO010000398.1:0-3846 GCA_964569565.1 uncultured bacterium
CATAAGCGGAGTCTCTCGGATTGAATTCTTGAACTCTTATGTGACAGAGGACTAGTAATAAAAAAGTGCGTTCAGCTGTTGCACGCCTTTGAGTGAAGCGATGGAGAAATAGAATCAGATGTAAAATACCGTATCAACCGGCACTATGGTTGCGTTGCGTGCCAGCTTCGGGTCGAGGCCTTCGCTGACGCCAGCTATCTCGCGAAAATCCTGCGAATCACCGCGGTGAGCATGCAGGCCGGCAATGTAATAATCCCATAAAGGTAAAGCCGAAGAGTCGTCGCTGGCCAGCCGACTCAACATATCAGAGCCAAGAGTGACCATTGCCGATGGCTGTACCGGCAGAATGTGAAGCGATTTGATCAGGTATTCATCGCACTTTTCGAGCTGGTTTTCGTTCTTTTCGAGAACTCCCATGCGGGTCAGCGCATGCGGATCATACGGCTGAACGGCAAGTGCTTCGGCAAAGAATTTGCGGGCGGTTGCACGGTCGTCTGAGCGTTTGGCGATCAACCCTTTCTGCAACAATGCTCCTGACAGCCATGGTTGATCGACCAGTGCAGCATCGAGGCAACGCAAAGCTTCAGCAGTGCTTTCGACCGGCAGCAGGTCATGCTCGGCCAGGTAGAGATTCCCGGTCGGGTCGAGATCGCCGACCTGATGCCAGATCCGGGCGCTTCTGCGGTCACGGTCGACAAGCACGACATCATAAGCTCCACCTGAACGCTGCAAAGCTTCTTTCAACACAGGCACCTCGCCGGCTGGCAGCGGAAGCGACAACAACTCGGTAGAAGGAAACACCGGAAAGTCGGGCCATATCTGAAGACCATTTTTAGCATTCTCTTTGAGCCAGATATGGCACCAGCCGCCCTTCATTTCTTCGTGATGTCCGCCGGCAAAGCCAAGCGCGAAAAAGGCCATTACCGGCCTCTGATAATCAGGCAATTCCGGCAATACCATCGCAATGACGTAACGCTCGACGAAGTCGGCAGGATCGAGTCCACTTTCTGCGGCGTTTTTCTCCGCGTTGCTCCTTGTATCATCGAGTATGGACAAATCTATTTTTGCCAGCGCCGTCGTCAGCATACGCTCGACTTCATGCTTTCCAGATACTTCGGCAATCAGCCTTTCGAGTCTCTGCATCGCCGGGTCATAGGGTTTATTGGCAGAAGGCCGCGACATCGGCGTCTGATAATCCTGCGGGAAGAATCGTTCTTCAGGTTCAATCGCCAGAATAGCCTGGTCTGCTTCGACAATCAGCGGGTGGTTGCGCGGTTCGGCATCGCAGAGGTTCCGGCAGACCTGAACGAACTGGTAGGCAAGTATGCCACCCTGACGCTTCGCATCAGCAGCCAGCATTTTCAATAGATCGGCAGCACGATGCATGACACCGGCTTTTGGCGCGACACGAAAAACCATGCGCAGAAGAGATCCAAGATGCGGCATCGGGTCGATATGACGGCTTTCAATCAGCATGGCAAGATCTTCAAGAAGATGCACAAAAACCAGAGAAGCAACTTCTTCAATACCCTCACGAATTCTCAGATGGTCGATTGAAATCAGAATCGGCCCCATCTTGATCGAGAGCCGCATATATATGTTTTCGAGGGGCCAGGTTCTCGCCGGGCCGTTGCGGTCGGTAGCGAACCTGGTTTTAAGCAGAATCCTCGACCAGCGAACAGCACCCAGCGCCATCATCACATCGGCGAGCAGAATCTCGTTGAGCGGGCCAAGCAGATCATCGATCGCATCGAGCGCGTTATAGACTTCGGTCTCACTGCCCTGCTGCAACCCGATCAAGAAACGGTTCCAGTTCTGTGCCATCGGTTCCGAAACCCGGCGTTGAATCTGATACCAGTTACATTGATCGCTGAACCAGGCCTGCTGCCGGTTGAATTCAAGACGTTCGGCCAGATGAGAGGTCGTGCTGCCGGGCGGAGGCGACACAAGCTCATTTTCGGACTTAGCCTCTGCTTTAACGAGTTCTTGAGGCATAGCGGACTCTGGCGCCGACACGACCGGCTCCCCAAGCAATGGCTCTGATTCTACTGTGGCAGCCGGAACGACAAAGGTCTCCAGCATTGCCTCATGGTCTTCGAGCGAAATGTTGAACATTTTACGCAGGCCGGCCAGCATCTGATCTTCGATTTCATCGACCTGACCGTCAGCATATATTCCCTGCAAAGCGCGCAGATAAAGGGCACGTGGCTCGAATCGTCGACTTTCGCCCAGGAACCCCTGTTCGAAGCGCTCGTGCGATTCCTGCAGGATTCGGCCGGCTTCTTCCTTTTCCATGCGCAGAAAACGGGCGACATTCAGAAGTATTTTCTTTTCGAAGTCTTCGAGCACGCCATCGCGGCATGCTTCATCAGCAAACATCTGAAAAAGGTCTTCCCTGCTCAGGGAGTCGTTGCCGTGCGGCTTCTCGTTCATCTTTCGCTCTCCTTCAGAATCTCTAACAACAGATTATACATCGCAGAATTTGTTTGAACAATGATGGATATGATAGAGCATTCTTCATTTTTGCTGTATGATTAACCTGAGAAAATGCATTAGAGGAGAAAATCATGGCCGACAGGCAGCAGGGTTACCGTCAGGATGAGCACAACAACAACGCCAGTTCAGCTGAAGAATCAGGCTATCAGGTCAGGCGGCACAACGATCTGCACACGCCGCCACAGGTGCTGATCTTTTTGATCGTTGGCGCAATTATACTGGCGACAGTCGGCTCATTATTTTTGCGCAGCAGGCTGGGGCCGACACAAGACCCGGAACTTCTCAAAAATATTCAGAGCGGACTAAGCTTTCACCTGGTTAAAGACCAGGCCATGTCGGCTATTCAGCTCGAACCGGCAGATCCTCAGACAGAGCTTATACTGATACAGCCTGCAACAAAATCAACTTCAGCGAGCTATTTCAAAGTCAACAAGGAATCTGCCCTTAAAGGTGCCAATGTTAAAAGAGCCTATATTGCAAAAGATGAAATGGGTTCTGATGTCATACATCTCTCCTTCGATGAAACGGGCGCAGCAAAACTGGCTGAAGTAACCGGAGAAAATATCGGAATGCAACTCGCATTCGTTTTTAATGACATGGTAATCTCAGCGCCGGTAATTCAGGCTCGCATAGCTGGAGGCGAAGCTCAGATTAACGGCCGCAACATCGCTCTGATTTTTGAAGACATAAAACCTGCCGAACAAAAGCGATAATTTTCAGCCTATACTGTCTTTGAGACGAAAAATGACACGCTTGAGAATCTCACGAAAAGCGCCTGATATCTGCTGATTGAGCGTTTTAAAGCCAATAAGCTCTACCGGCGCCAGATCGTCGGTCAGCATATACAGCGACTTCTGTGCTGGGGAAAAGCCTGGCTGAGCCTGTGCGACAAGTTCATGCAGCGGGTGGTCGGCCGGCAGACTGCCGCATCGTTCATCAAAAATCTTTTGCAGTCCAGGGTTCTTGCCGGCAAAGATGATGCGGTTATAATAGCCCGGATGCTCGCACAGCATGACAGAAGGAAAAACGAGAGAGAGAGTTCCGGTCAGATAAGTGCAGATATCAGGCTGCTGCTGCGAACGCATGTTAACATTGATCGCCAGAACACCATCGTCAGCCAATCTTTGCGCCAGCGTCATGAAGAATTCATGCGTAGCCATGTGAAAAGGGTATGTTACATCCTGAAAAGCATCGAGAAAAATCACCCGGTATTTTTTGTCGCTGCGCTGAATGAACATGCGGCCATCTTCGACATAAACCTGCGCATCATCAGGTGTTAGATCGAAATATTCGCGGCCCAGCCTGACAATTTCGGGGTCGATTTCGACGCCATCGATGCGGGCGTGCGGG
>CAZMWO010000399.1:0-3838 GCA_964569565.1 uncultured bacterium
CAAGAATACCCATGTTGCCGCTTTGCAGCGCATCGGCAATAGCCTGCGGAATAGTAGCTTCAGCTTCTACCAGCTTGGCTTTCATTTCCTGTTCGTAGGCTTTCATTTCCTGCTCTTTGGCTTCGGCCATGGCGCGTCTCTCTGCGGCTTTTGCCTGGGCGATCTTCATGTCGGCCTCTGACTGGTCGATCTGCAGCTTGGCGCCGATATTGTCACCAACATCGACGTCGGCGATATCGATCGAGAGAATTTCGAAAGCGGCTTTGGCATCGAGACCCTTGTCCTGAATGGTTTTCGAGATGCGATCGGGGTTCTCGAGAATTTCTTCATGGCTGGCTGCCGAACCGATGGTGGTTACGATACCTTCGCCAACGCGTGCCAGAATGGTTTCTTCGGTAACACCACCGACGAGTTTGTTGATGTCAGCTTTAACTGTGACTCTCGCGATTGCTTTGACCTGAATGCCGTTCTTGGCCATGGCAGCGACAAGAGGAGTCTGAATAACCTTGGGTTTAACGCAGAGGCGAACGGCATCGAGCACGTCACGACCAGCAAGGTCGATGGCGGTGGCCTTGTCGAAGGTCAGAGGAATACCGGCCTTCTGGGCCGCGATAAGCGCCGAAGCGACTTTCGAAACATTACCACCGGCGAGACAATGCGATTCAAGAGCCTGCAGTGATATGTCGATGCCACCCTTCTTGAGCATGATAGCTGGATTGATGATCAACGGAGGCGATACACGTCGCAGGCGCATACCGATAAAATCGAGCAGACCGACACTTACATCAGAGGCGATGGCGCTGATCCAGAGTCCGAATGGCACAAAATAATAGATGACAAAGAAAATAAAGAGTACACCAATTCCGCCAAACATCATCAAGCCTTCTGACATCAGATTCCTCCTGCAGACATTTCAATATTTCAACGTCATTCAATATGGTTTAAAACGACTGATAAAGTCAAGATATAAAAGGCAAATAGCCTTACGGCGACCGCCAGACATCAGGCAGACGTATCACTCTCTACAGGAGCGACTATAATCGTATTCTGCCTGGTCTTGGTAACCTTTACCTTGACGCCTTTTTCGACGAACTCGCCGTCGGTCATCACGTCAACCCGCTCGCCATCTATTTTAGCGATGCCGGAAGGGCGCAGCATGGTCACAGTTACGCCTTCCCTGCCGATGTAAGCCGAATTGTCGTCAACTGCTACAAACCCGTCTTTGTTCGATGCGTCAGTCTGAAGAATGAACTGCTTGCCCATGCTGGTTTTGGGAAACACCAGAAAAAACCAGAGAAGCAGCAGTATCACTCCTAAAATTGCCGTAAAAGTCGCAGTAAGCGCCATTGGCATGCTCAGTTTCAGGAAGGCAGTCGCCAGACCGCCAGCCAGCAGTAAAATGCCAAGAATGCCGGTAACCCCAAAACCCGGAATTACCGCAATTTCAAGAAACATGAAGAGAAAGCCGCCGAGCAGCAGCATGACCACAGTCAGACCCCAGGCCGGTTCTTCGCCTTTGTCGGCTCCCGGAGAGCCTTCTGCCGGTTGAGCCGTTTCAGTGCCTTTCTGCGGCAGCAATTCGGCATCGCTGACGCCGGCAAACGCCGGCAGCGCAAGCATTATGATGAGCAGCAACAGAAATGCAGATTTCATTTGGATTTTCTCCGGGTTAGTCGGCTGTGATCTGGCGAACCACTATATTGTTGCCTTCAACCTTGCGAACGATTACGCGGGAACCCTTTTCGATGAAATCACCATCAGAGACGACATCGTAACGCTCGTCGCCGATCTTGACGATTCCGGCCGGGCGGCATGGCGAAACAGCCACTCCTTCGAGGTTGAGCAGATGGTCGAATTCATTGGGGTTGACGGCAACACAGCCCTGGGCCGTTGTCAGCTGCTCTTTGAGCACAAATTTGTCGAGGAGCTTGAACTTTGGCCCCCATTTGTAAAGTATCAGCATGATTACTGCAGAATAGACAAGCATCTGAGCGATTGCGTTCATAGCGGTGTAAATTCCGCCGAACACCATGATGATGCTGAAACAGACACAGAGTATACCGGAAATGCCGGTCAGCCCGAAGCCGGGTATGACAAAGGCTTCGAGCAGCAGCAGAATCATGCCTGCGCCAAACAGTATAATGGTTTCGAGGCCGGCAAGATACGCAAAAAGGTGCCCGCCGAAAAATAATGCGAGGCAGGTTATGCCCATCCAGCCCAGTATGCCGAAACCTGCGATAAAAAATTCGATAACCAGGCACCAGAACCCGATGGTGAACAGCAGTACGCTGACGTTCGGGTTGGTCAGCCAGCGTGCGATCCATTCGCCTGAGGTCGGCCTGGCATACTCGACCGTTGCACTTTCAAGATTCATGATACGCTGAATCGAGCTCAGTGAGGCAACGATCTGATCGCAGTAACCATGCTTGAGCGCAACTTCCGATGTCAGGGTGACAACCTCGCCGCGTTTGCTCAGGCCTTCGATGCTGTCGTGGTCTTTATCAACCATGGCCTCGGCAATAGCAGTAGGCCTTTTTCGTGCTTCGGCTGAAGCTCTGAATTCAGCCTTGAACGCTGAGACATACTTGGCTTCGGCAGCCTGAACGCCGCCGCCGGCAAGCATTATCGGCGTGGCGGCCCCGAGTTCGGAACCGGCCTCCATATAAATCCGGTGACAGGAGATAGCTATCAGAGCGGCTGCAGAAAGTGCGCGACCCTTGATGTAGGCGATAGTTGTTACTTTTGAGCGGAGCAGCGCGTCTTTTATCTCCTGGGCTGCAGTTACCAGACCGCCATTGGACTTGATCTCAAGAACGATTGCACTGAAATTTTCGCGCTCGGCCCGGCGTAACTGGCGCTGAATAAAAAATGACAGGCCGGTTTCGATATCGTCGTGAACCGGAATCACCAGTATAGTGCCTGAGGCTGACTGGGCCTGCACAGGGCCAGTCGCGAATATCAGTATGAACAAAATTGCAGGCAGCACAAAACCCATGCACCGCCATAGGCGCTGCATGGGTTGTCTACAGATTGCTCTGGGTTCTGCTTTAGCGGCGTCTTCTCTGTTTGCGACGGGCTTCAGCAGCTTTTCTTTTCTGCTTTTCACTTGGTTTTTCGTACGCTCGGCGGCGCTTGATTTCTTTGATAATGCCAGCTTCCTGACATTTCTTCTGGAAGCGCTTCAGGGCCTTTTCCAGTGGTTCGTCCTTAAGTACTCTTACTTCTGCCATTTTAGTTTCACCCCCCCTCCTGATTTGATCAGATAGAGGTCTATCATGTTGTTGTCTGAATCAGCCCGGCGGCCAGCTCAGGCAGCGTTTGCCAAGAATATGAAAGTGCAGGTGATGCACGGTCTGACCGGCATTGTCACCGCAGTTGGTAACAACTCTGAAGCCGTCATCGAGACCTTCGTCAGCTGCCATCTTTTGAATGACTCTGAAAACCTGCGACAGCATCGCGCCGTCAGCCGCTTCAGGCTGAGTGAGGCGGGCGATATGTTTTGTCGGAATTGCCAGCAGATGCACTGGCGCTTGCGGGTTGATGTCTCTGAAGACAACGACGTTGGCGTCCCGGTGGACGATCTCCGCCGGGATTTCACCCGCTACTATCCTGCAAAACAAGCACTGTTCCATATAAGGCTGAATTGTACATCAGCACTGCCGGCAAGTCAACAAAATTCTCAAGCAAAAATTATACCGCTGCGCTGACTGCCGGCGTTTGCCGCCAGGTCAGTTCTCTGAATTCTCAAGAACTATCTCGCCATGCTGGCCCGGGTTGTATTTACTCTTATTGTTGGAAAGGGGCGAACGCATGAACCTGATTGCGCGAATACCAGCGT
>CAZMWO010000400.1:0-3795 GCA_964569565.1 uncultured bacterium
GTTATCTCTATGTCGCACAGCCGCCGCTCTACAAAATCAAGAAGGGCAAGGTCGAAAAGTATGCCTACTCCGATGAAGAAAAAGACAAGATCGTCGAAGAAGAATTCGGCGGTGGCGACAAGGTAACCATGCAGCGCTACAAAGGTCTCGGTGAAATGAATCCCGAGCAGCTGTGGGAAACCACGATGAACCCGGATACACGTATTCTCAAGAAGGTGCGTGCCGATGACGAAACCGAAGCCGACCGCATTTTTTCGGTGCTGATGGGCGACAAGGTCGAGCCGCGCCGCAACTTTATCACGCAATACGCCAAACAGGTCAAGAACCTGGATATTTAATAAGGGGTCAGAAGAATGGATACAACGAATGATGGAAATGTTCCTGTAGAGGAAAATGGCGGAATCAGCGTTCCTCCCCCGCCTCCGCCCCCCTCGGGAATCAAGTTTATAAATATCGAAGACGACATGAAGGCCTCGTATATCGATTATGCGATGAGCGTAATCGTTGGCCGCGCTCTGCCTGACGTGCGCGATGGCCTTAAGCCGGTGCATCGTCGCGTTCTTTACGCGATGTTCGACCAGAACATCACCAGCAAACGGCCTTTCGTCAAATCGGCAAGAACCGTTGGTGAAGTTCTTGGTAAGTATCACCCGCACGGTGATTCGGCGGTTTACGACACTCTTGTTCGTATGGCCCAGGATTTCAGCCTGCGTTATCCGCTCATTCAGGGGCACGGCAACTTTGGTTCGGTCGATGGTGATGAAGCAGCGGCGATGCGTTACACCGAAGCCCGTCTGCACGCCCTCGCCGAAGAACTGCTCAAAGACATCGAAATGGAAACGGTTGAATGGATGCCGAACTTCGATGGTTCGCTCAACGAACCGATCGTTCTGCCCAGCAAGTTTCCGAATCTGCTGGTCAATGGTTCGTCAGGTATCGCTGTCGGTATGGCCACCAACATGCCTTCGCACAATCTCGTCGAAGTCGTCAATGGCCTGGTTCAACTGATCGACAACCCGGAACTGACTATTGATGAGCTTATGACCTATATTCCCGGCCCGGACTTTCCGACCGGCGGCATAATCATGGGCACAGATGGCATCGAATCGGCCTTTAAAACTGGCCGTGGCTCGGTTGTCGTGCGTTCTGTCGTCGAAGTCGAAGATTACGGCAAAGGCCGCGACCGTATCGTCGTTAAAGAACTGCCTTACCAGGTCAACAAGGCGAGACTGGTCAAGTCGATTGCCGACCTGATCAAGGAAAAGAAGATCGATGGCATTACCGATCTGCGCGACGAGTCGAGCCGCGAAGGTATGCGCGTCTGCATCGAACTGCGCAAGGGTGTCAACACCGAAGTAATTCTCAACCAGCTCTACAAGCACACGCAGATGCAGTCATCATTCGGCGTAATCAACCTGGTGCTGGTCGATAACCGGCCACTGGTGCTCAATCTCAAGCAGATGATGGAATATTACATCGATCACTGCCGCGAGATCATCAGACGCCGAACCGTTTTCCAGCTGCGCAAAGCTGAAGAGAAGGCTCATATCCTTGAAGGTTTGACCATCGCTCTCGACAACCTCGATGCCGTTATTCAGCTGATCAAAGAAGCCAAAGACCCGGTCGATGCCAAGCAGGGCCTGATGGATACCTTCATGCTCTCAGACAAGCAGGCACAGGCTATTCTCGAAATGCGCCTGCAGAGGCTGACCGGTCTCGAACGCGACAAGATCATCGCCGAATATCACGAAACCCTGGCTCTGATTCAGAAGCTCAAAGGCATTCTCGAATCAGACATCAAGGTTCGCGAAATCATCAAAGAAGAGCTGGTCGATATTCGTGACCGTTTCGGCGATGCCCGCCGCACCCAGATCACCAGAACGACTGCCGAACGCCTCGATCTCGAAGATCTCATGCAGGAAGAAGACATCATCATCACCATGACCCGCAATGGTTACGTCAAGCGCATGTCACCCGACGTGTTCAGGCAGATCGGCCGCGGCAGCAAGGGCAGTAACGTCATGGGCGTTAAAGAAGACGACGTCGTCGAACACATGTTCCTGGCGACTACCCACTCTTTCCTGATGGTGTTCACTTCTATCGGCAAGGTTCACTGGATCAAGGGCCATCAGATTCCCGAAGGTGGCCGCACTGCCAGTGGGCGCGCCATGGTTAACCTGCTGCAGCTCGAAGAAAACGAAAGTCTGACCGCGATTCTGCCGGTCAAGACCTTCGACAGCACGCGCCGCCTGTTCATGGTAACGCGCCGCGGTGTCTGCAAGATGGTCATGCTCTCAGCCTTCTCACGACCGACCGCGCGCGGAATCATCGCGCTCAAACTCGATGAGGGCGACGAACTCGTCAGCGTCAAGACTATCTTTGGCGGCGAACAGGTGGTAATTGCCACTCGCAATGGCTATGCCATCAGGTTCGGCGAAAACGAAGTCAGGGTTATGGGCCGCGTTTCCCGCGGTGTCAAAGCTATTACCTTCAGAGACAAGAACGACGAAGTAATCGGAATGGAAGTCTTCAGCCGCCAGCGCGAAGAAGGCGAAGCAGAAGTTTCCGCCGACGCGCTTCCAGCTGAGGCTGCAGCAGTAGTTGAGGGCGACGACAGCATCGATGAAGCTGAAGTAGTCGAAGAAGTCGTCGATGACGTTGTTGACGAAAATGCTCCGATACCCGAAGATAACGGGCGCTACGAAGGCAAGCTGCTGACCGTTTCGGCCATGGGCTTCGGCAAGCAGACCGATATCAACAGTTACCGGGTCACCCATCGCGGTGGCAAGGGCGTGATCAACCTCAAGATCATGGATAAGACCGGCGAAGTTCTCGCGATCAAGCGCATGTTCGAAAGCGATGAACTTATGGTCGTCACCACCAACGGCAAAGTGGTCAGGCTCAACGTCGATTCAATCAGAAATACCGGCCGTGCTGCGTCCGGGGTTAAGCTGATCACGCTCGACGGCGATGACCGGCTGATCTCGGTAGTAAGAATTCCGGCCAGCGAAGAAAAGGCCAACTAGGCATTGTAAATGATGACAATTACGTCATTGCGAGAAGCGTAGCGACGAAGCGGTATGCCTTCGGCATACCGCTTCGTCGAGCTGTCGCTCTCCTCGCAATGACGGATGCAAAAACATGTTTGGGAGCCCGTGCGCGATGAGTGAAGAAAAGGTCGCGGTTAAACGCAAAAGAGTCAGATTCTCGACCGAGATAATGTTCATTCTCTCGGTGGTGTTTTGTGTGGCCCTGTCGGTGATTTACCTGGTTCGTTACAACAATATCCGCACGTTGCTGCAGCGCGAGGTCGAGCTGCGCGACCGCATCGAGTCGCTCGAGCGCGAAAATCGCCATCTCAAGCAGAATCTCGACACCCTTTCGACTCCGGAAGGAATCGAAAGACTGGCGCGTGAGCGTCTCGGCCTGGTCAAGCCCGAAGAACTGGTCATTTACACGATAAACGAGAAAAATGAACCGGTTAATCCGCCACCACCGCCTGAAGCTCAACCTTCCCCGGAGCAGATTTCCGACAGGTAACCGGTACAGTTGCAAGCGCCTGCAGAGTTAACGGCAAAAAAACGTTGATTTTACTTTGTACCTGTGTTACAATCAAAAGCGCACTGGAGGAATGGCCGAGTGGTCGAAGGCGGCGGTCTTGAAAACCGTTGACCGAAAGGTCCGTGGGTTCGAATCCTACTTCCTCCGAAGGCACATCTGGAGAGATGGGTGAGTGGCTTAAACCAACAGTTTGCTAAACTGTCGTACTGGGTAACTGGTACCGGGGGTTCGAAT
>CAZMWO010000401.1:0-3792 GCA_964569565.1 uncultured bacterium
TGCGCATATTTTTATCTTGAATGTAGACGTTCACGTAAACCTGATCGTCACGAATTTCGATGCTGGTGACCTTGCCGATCTTGACGCCAGACATCGACACGGTGGAACCTTTGCTCAGCCCGTTGACAGAATAAAAGCTGACGACAAATTCATAGCCCTGCTCGGTGAAACTGAGGTCACCGATGACGAACACCATATACGAAAGCAGTGTAACTGCTATCAGAGTCATGATTCCAACTTTGGTTGTCGATTTCATTCGCTTCTCCTGTGTTTCTACAGCAGCGTCATCGGGCCCTGAGCTTCGCCACGAATAAACTGCTGCACAACTGGGTTGGGTGAGTTGATAATTTCTTCACGGGTTCCGATTTCAACAATCTGGCCGCCGTAATGCAGGGCTATGCGGTCGCAGACGCGATAAGCGGATTTAAGGTCATGGGTAACGACGATCGAGGTTACGCCAAGGCGCTCTTTGAGGCTGAGATGCAGCTCATCTATCGCCGAGGTCATGATCGGGTCGAGACCTGTCGTCGGCTCGTCATAGAGAATAATTTCAGGTTCCATGGCGATAGCGCGGGCAAGACCGACACGTTTGCGCATACCGCCCGAAAGTTCTGAAGGCATCAGATAATTCGTTCCGGGCAAGCCTACCAGTTCGAGCTTTTCTGAGACAAGGTGATGAATGGCGCGGTTCGACAGCTTGGTGTGGCGGCGCAGACCGAAAGCGATGTTTTCTTCGACGTTGAGCGAATCGAAAAGTGCTGCCGACTGAAACAGCATGCCCATGCGCATTCGCAGTGCATCGAGGCGTTTCTGGTCAAAGCGCGTTATATCTTCGCCATCGATGATGACCTGACCGCTGTCAGGCTTCATCAGGCCGATTATGTTCTTGAGCAGCACGCTTTTGCCGCAGCCTGAAGGCCCGAGAATGACAAGCGATTCGCCATCGTAAATTTTAAGATTCACACCTTTGAGAACCCTTTTCGGGCCGAAACTCTTATGAACGTTAGATACGATAATCATTGCAGATAAGCCACACAGAAATTGTTGATGCCGACGGTCAGAAAGTAGTTAACAGCGAGAATCAGCATGATCGAGACGACGACCGCACTGGTCGTGCTCTGACCGACGCCTTCGGCGCCGCCCTCAGTGGTAAAACCTTTGTAGCAGCCGATAACGCCGATAATACTGCCAAAAACGGTTGCCTTGATCAGGCCACCCATCAGATCCTGAATCTGCAACATATGCAGAATTGAGTCTCTGAAAGAAATCAGCGTAAGCCCGATCTGGTTGACCGCAACGATCGAACCACCGATCATGCCGACGACATTGGTAAAAATTGTCAGCATGAAAAGCATTATGGTGCAACCCCAGAACCTCGGCACAACCAGGTATTCAACCGGGTTGGTGGCCATGGTCTCGAGAGCGTCTATCTGCTCGGTAATCTTCATGGTGCCGAGTTCAGCGGCAATTGCACTGCCGACGCGACCGGCCACTACGATAGAAGTCAGAATCGGTGCAAGCTCGCGTGCCATCGAAAGAGCAACAACACCACCAACATAGCTCTGGGCACCCATCTGAGCAAACTGATAACCAATCTGCACGACCAGAACCGCGCCGGTTGAAACCCCGGTTATGGCGACCATCAGCAGCGAATCGACGCCGATGCGCGACATCTGCTCGATCAGGTTGCCAAAGGCAAAACGCCCGGTTCTCAGGTTGTGGAATGTCCAGTAAATCGTCTGCAGGAAAAGGATGCTGACATTACCGACTGCATCCAGTGTATCCTTAACCATCTTTTCCATATAGTTCGTCATTTTATTAAGCCTGACTATTCTTCGCTCAGAGTAAGTGTTGTGTCTACCCGACCGGTGACCACCAGATTGGTGGGCTGGATCTCGAGATCCTTGCCGTTCAGTTTGACCTTCTTAAGTTCATCGCCTTCTACAGTAAGCTGGAACAGCAAATCTGAATTTTTTGGCGAGCTGGCCCAGCTGCGAATGACCGAATCAAAGTCGGCGGGCTGACCATCTTCACCACGCATATCGCGCGCAACCCGGCTGTCTCTGGGTTCAGTTCCGGCATCTGCATCATCTACGCGCATGTTCAGACCAAAAACCGACAAGACCAGATTTTCCTTGCCGATGTCCTGCGGAATTGGAATCTTGACTTTTCTGACAAACTTTTCTTCGCGGAACGGGCGCAGGGTAATCTCAACATCGAGCACCCCGCCACCGGCGACCTGAGCGTTCTTTATCTCAACCTTTTCGATCGAAAGTGTCCGGCGGCGTTTTTCAACCTCAATTTTTAGGAGCAGGCGCGTTGGCATTACTTCTTCGATATCACTTTCGGTGACCATTTCAATCAGGCTGCTCACTTCGGCAATCAGTGACTGCACAATATCAGAGCGCGAATAAAACATGTTCTCACGCCTGAAACTGTATTGTTCACCCGAAGCATTGGCACAGTCGAGAGAAATCCCCATCAGAGAGGTGCCGGCGCCGGCGCGGTCGATTACCCCCTCAAGAGCTTGAACAACCGTTGATTCAAGCACCATGCTGAAAACCGACGGGTCTCTGACAATCTGGTAATTGATGCTTCTGGTTATCTGCAGGTCTTTATCGAGCACATCGATCTGCACCGGCACCATGTCGGGGAAACGCCCGATTTCGCCGCTGATACCCTTTTCGCGGTCCTGCGTGATAATGCCAAGCATTTCGGTGGGCGCACCGATCTTAAATGGCATTTCAACACTGGAAAATGAATGATGAATATAGGCTCCGGTCATAAGAAACGAGACGCTGCCCTTTTTCATGAATGGATGGGCAAGGGCGAGAATTCGATGATCGCTGCGATGCGTAAGTGTGCCGAGAGTAGTAATGTTTATGTCGCCTCGCGCCAGCTGAATTCCAATAGAAGAGCCCGGCTCGTAGCTTGCCGGTTCCATCTTTTCGTCGGTAACATCGATGTTTTTGCCAGGCAGGTCTTTCTGGGCAATCCTGATATTCCCACGTTTCATTCTGCTTTTGAGAACTTCGGCAGCACGGTCCTGCAGGCCATCAACATATACTTCGGCGGCAGCCTGACGCATGACAAGTTCATCGGCAGCAGGCTTTATCTGGCCTTCCGGCTCGTTGCAGGCAATTTCCCATACAGCCGAAAAAGTCTTATCACCAAGCTTTACCGGCGCATCGAGTCGCCAGTAGCGGGGACCTTCAGGCAGACAGGCCAGATCAGGATAACTCCAGATTTCGAGCATTTCTTCGATCGGCGTTACCAGACCGACTGTGTGATCGGTCATGATCCAGCCGGAACTTATGCCCCCCAGAAGTTTGCCATCGATGTATACCGGGCTGCCACTCATGCCGGCAGCGATACCACCGGCACGCCGTATCACATCACCGCTGACTTTGACCAGAATGGACTTGCCATTGATCAGCAGATTTTCGTTGACCTTGTTGTTTGAAAGAATACCAAGCACTTCGACTTCAAAAGTCTCGATACGACGGCCCTGCACGACTGTTTTGCCGATGCCGCGCATGCCAACCTTGACGTCTTTCATTCGCAGAATATCGACGGGGCCGGCATAAGACCGGGAAGCAATCATGAGCAGGAATGCCAGCAGCAGAAACGACTGTCGGATCAGCCTGTTCTCAGCACATTTTACAGATAGTAGCATTTTTACCAGAATCCTTAAGAATTACTGCCCGTATTTACATTCAGCCCATAAAACAACATCTGCCAGGATGTCAAAAAACACCTGGTCGGTATTGTATCGGCATGATACCGCCTAAA
>CAZMWO010000402.1:0-3786 GCA_964569565.1 uncultured bacterium
ATGATTATGCGGTCAAGCTGGGCTTTGGTGAGCTTTTTCAGGGTTTCTTCAAGGCATACGCCTGAATCGACCTTGCCTTCAAGGACAGCTCGCAGAACATTGTCGTGGTTTTTTACAAAATAGACCTTCGAATGTTTGTGCGGGTCAACACCTATCTCTTTGAGCAGATAGAGCGGGTAGATGTAACCGCTGGCTGATTCGGGGTCGACGAAGGCGATCGAACTTCCCTTGATGTCTTCGAGGCCCTGCACCTTGCCTTTGGCCGGGGCAATAAAAACGCCGCGATAAGCGGTAGCCTCGCCAAACTTGGCTTTGGCTACCGGCATCAGGTGATCCTGATCGCGCCGGTTCAGGTAAGCAGTCGGGCCGACCCAGGCGAAGTCAATGTTGCCGCGGGCCAGCGCATCGAGAATGCTGGCATAGCTGTTGCGGTTCGAAACGAGACGAACCTCTTTTACGCCGGTCTGTTTCTGAAGGAACCGCAGCAGCGGTACTGCCTGCGTCATCATGTCACGCATGCTCAGATAGGGAATACGCCCGAAGCGTATGCTTTTTTCTTCGAGTTTTATCGGCTCACCGGCCGGCAGAGCTTGCGGCCGCGGGGTGGCAGCAGGCTGCTCGTAGCTGTCGCCGGCGTAGGCGTCTTCCCCGCTGTCTGACTGGGAATCATCGCCGGGGTAATCAGAAAAATCGTATTCAACGTCGTCTTCGTAGTAGCCACCGCGAAAGAAATCCTGTTCTTCTTCGTAGGCCGGGTAATCATCGCTGTAGTAGTCGGTATCATCCTGGGCGATTACGGTTGATGAAGACATGAGCAGGCATGCGCACATAAAGACGAGAAACAGGCTGATTCTGGCATTGAGTTTCATAAACGTTGTCTCCTGTCAGACGCGCACCGGGCGCATCTGCGATTAAAATCATTTTTTTGCAAAGCAAAGTATAACTCATCTGCGAAAAATTTGCTGCACTGTTGTGCAGATTTTGCGAGCGCAGTCGCCGAGTTTTGAGTATAATTCTTTCGATACCGGAAGATTTAAAGGGGGAAGATTTTATGCGAGTACTCGAGCGCTCACCCGAGGTTCTCAGCGAGGCTTACAAGGCATTCGACACCAACCCATTTTTTGCGCCACTCAGTGATGCGCAGCGCGACCTTGTCATCGAAAAGGCCGGCACCATCGAAGCTTATTCTGATGGCGAATTCATTCTCAAAACCGGCGAACCGGCTGATTTTCTTTTTGTTATCATTTCCGGGCAGGTTGCGATTGTGGTTGGCGAAGGTGAAGATCAGATCGAGCTCACCTGCCTCGAGCGTTCGCAGATGGTTGGTGAAATGGCGGTGATACTCGACGAGAAGCGCACCGCCTCTGGTATTGCGCGTGGCGAAACGGTTATTCTCAAGCTCGCGCGCGAGGTGTTTCGCAAAGTGCTGACTGCAGTGCCTGAGGCCGGCATGTCGATGATGCGCATGCTCGCCGAACGACTCAAAAAAACCTCACGCCCGCCGGTACATCGTGATTTCAAAGGTGACGCGGCAGTGCCGCCGGTCGAGGTGCTGCGTCTGATACCTGTCGGGTTTATGCAACGGCACCGTGTGGTTCCGGTGCGCAAGCTGGAAAACAAGTTGCTGCTCGGTTACTGCGACCGTATGGATGAAAATCTTATCGCCTCGGTTACGCAACTGCTGCCAAGCATGAAGATCGAACCGGTGGCGATAGAAGCGGCCTATTTCGAAAAAATCATGCAGGGCTACGGTGGCGATGCTGCGGCTGAACCGGTTGCCAGCGGCGGTTCTGGCGCACAGCACATCGACGATCTGCTAAAGCGGCTGGTCGCCGAAGGCGGTTCTGACCTGCATCTTTCGGCCGGACAGGTGCCAAGATGGCGTATTGACGGTCGCATTCTGCCCATCGCCGGCTTTTTAAAGCTGGCGCCAAACGAGGTATTCAAGCTGATAGCGCCGATCATGCGCCCTGATTCGGTTGAAGAATTCAACAAGACGGGTGACGAAGATTTTGCCTACGCAATGGACAAGCATTCGCGTTTCCGCATCAATCTGCTGCGCGATTCAAATGGTGTCAGTGCGGTTTTCAGACATATTCCGAATACTATTTTCACGCTTGAAGAGCTTGGCATGCCTGATGTTCTGCGGCGCTGGGCCGAGTCGCCCAAAGGGCTGATTCTGGTTACCGGGCCGACAGGCAGCGGAAAGAGCACTACCCTGGCGGCAATGCTCGACCATATCAACCGCAACAGGGAATGTCATATTCTTACCATCGAAGACCCGGTAGAATTCGTGCATCAGAGCCGCAAGTCGCTGGTAAATCAGCGTGAGGTGGGAGTGCATACGCAATCGTTTTCACGCGCGCTGCGGGCCGCACTGCGCGAAGATCCCGACGTCGTGCTGGTTGGTGAAATGCGCGACCTCGAAACCATTTCGATGGCGCTCGAAACCGCCAATACCGGCCATCTTGTGCTGGCCACACTGCATACTTCGACGGCAATCAGCACGGTAAGCCGTATTGTCGATCAGTTTCCGGCCGAAGCACAGGAACAGATAAGAACCGGGCTGGCCGACAACCTGCTCGGCGTCTGCTGTCAGACGCTCTGCCGCAAGATTGGCGGCGGGCGGGTTCCGGCGCTTGAGATTCTGGTGATGGATTACGCCATGGGCAACATGATCCGCGAGGGCCGCACCCACATGCTGCTTACCGCGATGACCACCGGTCAGGCTCGCGGCAACCGTCTTCTCAACGACGACCTCGCCAAACTGGTACAGTCGGGCAAGATCACTAAAGAAGAAGCTCTCAGCAATGCCGTAGATCATGCCGACATGATGCGTCGCCTTGGCATGAGCAAGTGAATTGCTGTTGTGAATTGAAAGTGGTAGAATTGATCTGAGCTTGCAGAAACGAGGCGGAATTCTCATGCGAAAAACAGCTATTTTTTTCAGCCTGCGGATCATGGCAGTCCTGATATTGATGACATCCTGTACAGCCAGTCTTATAGCTGCTGAATATAAAGTCGGGCCTTACACGCTCGATGTCGATGTGCGTTCGAGTCTGATGCAGGTTATTCCGCACGCTTATGTCAGATGTCGATTGAGCGGCAACACGATAAAGATATCGGCCTCGGCGCCCGGCTATATCGCACAGTCCGATGAAATCACAGTCAGGCCGGGTCAGCTGATTTATCCGGTTATCATCAGACTGCCCGATAAAAAAGTCAGTCTCGAAGTGATGACCTTTGATTACAAGCCGATCGTATCGGCCTATTTCGACCGCTATCAGGGCGGCACTCCAGCCGAAGATTACGCGATCAACCTTTATCTGCCGGTTAAAAGCTGGCCGCACCCGAAGCCCGAAAACGTAAAAGTCAACCAGCCCGGCTACGGCTGGCCGATTCAAAAGACCTGCGAAATCAGTGTTTTTGCTGATTTTTATAAGGTGCGCATGCTGGTCGACCGCGCTGTTCTCGACGATCCTAAAAATGAGCTGCTGATCTACGTTAACACCTCAGAAGAAATCAGCGTCGCTGCCGCCGAACAGTGGCTGCTGACTTTGGCGCAGCTTGAAGCAGACGATCGCCAGATGGCAGAGCAGCTGGCCGGGATTCTGGCAGCGATAATGCCAGTTGCCGAATTCAGCGTTTCGCCGCTTCCCCGCTCGATCGCCGCCGCAGCAGCCTTTAAAAGACGGTTCAGAGAACTGCACCGCGACGACTAACTCTCCGGCAGGTTCTCCGACGATGTTTCGTGATGGTTGTCAGCGCCCTCGAGTTCTTTGATTC
>CAZMWO010000403.1:0-3784 GCA_964569565.1 uncultured bacterium
CCTGAAAGTGGCGGTGAACAACAAGGCCGGTCAGGCCATCTATGGTAGCAAGATTGAATAATCGTGACTTTTCGATAACGACTGCCGCCTGATTAGCCATGGTAAGAGCTGTCTGCAAGTCTTCATCGCTGAACAGGCCTTCGCGCCGGTTCACAATATTCATGACACCAATGGCGTTGTCTTTGATCATCAGCGGCACACAAACTATCGACCGCATCCTTTCGCGGTCTTCGTCTCTGAATGCAAAGCTTTTGTCTTTGCGTACATTTTGAATCAGGCGAGGCTTGCCGCTGTTGAACACTTCGCCGGCAATGCCTTTGCCACCTTTGAACTGCTCCTTCAGCTTTTCGTCGATGACAACTTCGCCCTCGACGCCAAAGACGGCGACACGCTCGACAAGCTCCTCATATTTATCGTCAAGCAGAAACAGCGAACCGCGCTCGGCATTAAGCACCTGAACGCCACGACTTAAAATGGCATCAATGGTTTTTCCGAGATCGCCCATGTAACTGACCGCCTGACTTACCTCGTTGATTATCGCCAGTTCTCTGACCTTACGCGCCAATTCGTAATTTTTCTCCCGTAATGAGACGAACTGCTGCACCAGTCTGGTAAATGCCCATTGAACGGGTACCATCAGACAAATCGGCACCATTTCCCAGACAATGTCGAAATTGAACAGAACGACGCAGACAGCTCCCCATAAGGCCGCAACCCCGAGCGTTATAAAGTTGGTGATCAGTCCGTGGCTCTTCCACAAGAGATAAGCGAGGCTCAGGGCAAAGACGAAAATGAGGGTTATCGTCATTTCAACCGTCGACCGGCGCAGAAATCTCTGACTCAAAATGTTCTGCAACAGATTCGCATGAATATGAACGCCGGCCAGCTGGCCATAAGGACTGAATTTTATGTCTTCGGCTGAATTGCCGGTCGCCGTTGTGCCAATCAGCACCAGACGATTATTAAAAGCAGCCTGCAATTTCTCTTTCTGGCGAATATCGGCATGCTCATCATTGAGAAGCCGCAATGCCTCAGAATAACTTATTGAAGCAAAATAGTCAGAACCGCCGGCATAATTGATCAGATAAGACTTGACCCGGTGCCCGACATTTTCGTAGCGCTCATGAAACGGCAGAAACCTGTTTCCCAGCCTTACGCCATAGCTTTCGACGAATGGATGGCTGCCAAGATATTCAGCAGCGGCAGCAAGTCCGAGCACGTAATATTCTTTGCCGGCATTGGTACGGCTGAGCAGAATCTTTCGAATCACGCCATCCGGATTGCTTATCTGCATAGCATCATCGCGGTTCTTTTGATTGATAGCAAGGTCGATAAAACCCAGAGAGGGCGTCGCCGTCATCAATATGTCGTTTGGCCTGATCGAAGCGTCAATTGTGACAAAATCTCCGGTTTCATTATCGAGCCCGGTATCTTCTTTTAGAATCAGCGGCAGCGTTACGCGGCCAAAACTGCTGATGCCATCAGCGAATTTCCGGTCGTCAGCTTCTCCATGAATCGATTCGTCGCAAAAGATCAGATCGAAAGCGACTGTCTTGGCGCCGACTTTTTTCAAACCTGCCAGCAACTCGGCGTGCTTCTGCCTTGGCCACGGCCACGTACCCAGTTCTTTGATGCAGTCATCGGTGATGTTTATCAGCACGACTTCCTTGTAGTCCGCCAGCGGCCCACGCAGATTGAATCTGAGATCCAACGACTTGTTTTCAAGCACTTCCAGAAAACCGTAATAGAACAGCAGCGAAAAAACCAGCGCAAACAAAAAGCCGGCCAGCATTTCCCAGAGCGGAATTACTGCTGCCGGTTTTTCTGAAGTAAGTCTGATTATCTCACTCGAGCTCAGAAGGTCGGCTGAGCCCGAAGAGTTATGTTTCTGGCTCATTTATCAGGGAACGGCGATCTGAGCTCGCAGCTTTTTCATTTCCTTGAATGCTTCATGGAACAGCTTGTCAGAGCGGGGAAGCAGCCTGATCGCTTCTTTGTAGTTGCGAATGGCCTTTTCAACTTTGGCCTGGTCTCTGAGACGGTCGGCCCGGGTCTTATAGAGCTTACCCAGTTTGCGGCGCGAATCGACGAACTTATCTTCGAACACGTTGACACCTGTATAGGCAGGTGCGAAAGGATCGGTGACGGTAAAGGAGGAATAAAGGTCGAGAGCTTCCTCATAGTCTTTAACAGCCTTTTCCCAGACTTCAGGTGCTTCGAATTCTTCAGTCTCGACGAATTCATCTTCTTTGAGATTCAGCTGAATGCGCTCTTTCAGCTGCTCAAGAAAAGCATGATATACGTTGTCTGAATTGTCGAGAAGAAGCTGGGCGCGCTTCAAGAAGCCAGATGCCTGGGCGAACTTTCCGGCATGACAGGCTTTGTTGATTCTGGCGAGATATGGCCTGATAATACTGCGCCGGCACTCAGTCAGACAATTCCTGATATATACCACGAATTTATGGTTTTCCGGCATACCGGCCGCCTTCTTCATGGCTTCCTGATACTCAAGAATGGCTTCGCCATAATTACCGGAACGCTTAAAATCGTCGCCACGCTCAACGAACGGATCAAGTTCAAGCCGCATCATGACATCGCGGTGCTTGTTGCGCGATTTGTCGAGCAAGGCCTTAACTTCTTCAAGAAAAGTGATGTTGTCATCCTTGGCGAGTCTGGTGGCTTCTTCAAGCTCGTCTATGGCAATCTGCCAGGCTTTGTTGGCCATAGCTGCCCGTCCTTTGTCGAGATGAACGGTGGCAAGGTGACTGTTAACATCTTCGATACGGGCATTGATAGTTTTCTGCAGATCGATCTGCTCAGCGGTCATGGGCGCGTCAGGGTCTATTTCGCGCACGGCATTGAATTCTTCAAGTGCCCTGAGATAACTGATTTTGGCTTCACCCCATTCTCCGGCGTTTCTGCGTGCATCGCCGTCATTAACATGAGCCTGGATTTCACGATATTTTTCACTGTTCATATTAAGATCTCCTTAGTCTGCCTGTCTTTTCCCGGCTGTTTTTTTCATACGTTGCGATGCGTTTTTCGCATCAAAAAAATTAACTCCGCGGCCTTCGCTTTCGCCAGCCTGTTCATAGGCTGTCGCAGCATCTTCGTAGTTTTCAAGACGATAATGAATGTAACCAAGCAGTGAGTTGGCATCCTGATTTTCAGGATCGAGTCTGATCATCTGCTTGATCGACTTTTCAGCATTAACAAAATCTTCAAGCTGTACATAGACCAGTGACAGGTCCCACCAGACCTGAGAAGCCTGTGCGTGCTTGCCGGAAAGACGTTTAAAATCGACAAGAGCAAGATTGTAGCGACCGTCTTTCATCTTCTGGGAAGCTGCCGTATATTCAGAATCAGCAACCAAAGCGGCATTAGCACTATCCCCTGAAGCGGTGGGAACAGGGTCGGCGGCTGTGGCAGAAGCTTTTGACGATGCCGGAGCCTCGCCGTTCTGACCAAGATCGACACGGCCGCCGGCCTGAGAATATTCTACGAGCGCGCGCACCCGGGCCCGGTATTCTGAAGTCGGAAAGGCTGCCAGAAAAGCTTTGGCCCAGCCAATTACCGCTTCATGCACACCGAGAATGGCCCGCAGTCTTATTGCTTCATAATAAGCTTTTTCGACCAGAGGCGAGGCCGGATGGCTCGACAACAGCTGATCGTAGGTCTTGCAGGCTTCGAGCAGCTCACCAAAAGAAGCGGTGCAATCTGCCAGTTCGAGAAGAGCCTTATCCATTCCCGGTCTGTCAGCACCGTCTTTAAGACTGTCCTGAAG
>CAZMWO010000404.1:0-3773 GCA_964569565.1 uncultured bacterium
ATCACGCCGAGAGCCCGGCATAAGCGGAGACTCTAAGATTTAATTCTTGAACTCTAATGTGACAGAGGACTAGAAGGGAAATTCGGTGGGTTGTCCTGAGTCAGGGAGCGCCTCTGGTTCTGGCATTTCGATGAAGGTCTGCTGTTTTACCGGGTGAACGATGATTGCGCGGTTCGGTCGAACCGGGCAGATGTGCTCACAGCTGCCGCAGCCGATGCAGATCGATGGGTCAGTCTGCGGAATCATCAGGTTGTTCTTGTAAGGAACCATCCGCACCGCCTGGGTCGGGCAGTGCTCGGCGCAGGCGCCGCAGTCGTTACCGTCGGTTTCGACTACGCAGAGTCGTTTGATGTATTCGACTTCGCCAATCTTCATGAGCTTCTTTTTGTCGGATTCGACCGGCTGAATCGCGTTAACCGGGCAGATCTGCGAACAGAGATTGCAGTTCTGCTCGCACATGCCCAGTTCGAAATCGAGTGATGGTTTGAGCAGACTCAGCTGGCTTTCTGGTGCGGCTGAAGGCTTGATTACTGAAGAAGGACAGGCTGTTACACAGAGGTGACACGAAATGCAGGCCTGATAAAAGCGTTCGGCATTCATTGCGCCGGGTGGCAGAATCTTTGCCGGGCTCGCAGTGCCTGCCAGAAGAGCTTTTGGTAATACATAGCCGGCAGCCGCTCCGGCTACGGCTGCTATGGCCGCCCTCCGACCAGGCATGAATGACGGCTTTTCAGAAGGTGCGGCTGCGGCACGGCCGAATTTTATCGCTGCAAAGCTGCAGCTGGCCGCGCAGTTATAACAGCTGACACAGCGTGAAAAATCGAGAGTCTTACTGGTGACATCGATGCAGCCGGCTTTGCAGGCTCTTTCGCAGAGGCGGCAGCTGGTGCAGGAACTGTCGTCGATCGAGAGACGAAAGATCGAGTGCCTGGCAACAAGGCGCAGAATAGCGCCAACCGGGCAGAGCGTATTGCAGTAGATGCGCCCGGCCTTGTAAACGGCAAAGGTCAGAGCGGTCAGCAGAAATGCTGCAATCAGGCTGTTCAGCATTGAAAATGGCCGGGCTGCTGCCTGTCCGAACCAGTTGATATCGGTCGATACCATTGGCGCAGCTGTTAAAAAGAATTTCGCAGCCAGTGGCTGAAAAATGCCGGCAAACAGCTGGCCGAACGTCGAAAACGGCTCGAGAAGGGCCAGTGGCAGAATGAAGCCGGCTGCAGCCGCGCCGACCACCAGTGCAAATGCGGCGGCGTGCAGCTGTGGATGTGATGCCAGAGCTCGGTACGGCTTGCGGTTGAAACGCCGGGTCAGGCGCGCGATCAGATCCTGCAGCAGGCCGAGCGGGCAGATGGTCGAGCAGTAAACCCTTCCCGCCAGCAGAGTGGTCAGCAGTATGACTGCCAGAGCAATTACCGCCGCCGTCAGCGGCAGTTCAAAAACGGCATAGACCAGCTGAGTTCCTTCAAGAAACGCTGCGGCGCCGCCAAAGGTGTCGTAGCGCAGCCACGCCGCAACGAAGGCAGCAAGAACCGTAACCCCGATTATCAGCCTGATTTTTTTTACTTTGTGCATCGATAAAATTCTCTGATGGATTTTGACAATAAAAAGCTTCATGAAGGGCGCAGGCGGGCTTCTCGTGAACGAAAACTTCGAGCCAGGCACTATTGACTCAAGGCCATAGCTATCTAAATCAAATTACGTCTGGTGAGAGTTGTAGTGAACGAGATTCCGCCGGGAGCCCGAGTTTGCGGAAGAGTTGAGTAACGGTTTTTAAATGGTGATGCGCTCGATTTTAAGCTTGCTGAGGTCGCTGATGCCGGTGTTGTGGGCGGCGGCCATCGCGATATAGGCGATCTCTTCGGGCTGTGCCTCGAGAATGCGGGCCGCTGCCGTGTCGATGGCGACCATGTCGGTCGAGACCAGCAGCATCTTTTTGGTGGCGAGATCGGCCGTGCTGACGCCGCGCGGGCCATTGCGCATCATCACGTTATAGGCGTCGATGATGTTCAGAGTTGGTTTCTTGTCGATTGTTGTAAAGTCAGCGATGCACTGGTGCAGGTCGGTGCGGTGATAGAAGCGGCGATCCCAGACGACTCCCATCAGGTTCTTCATGGCGGCGGTCATGCGTGCGCCGCCGTGGTGCTTGAGAATTGGCAGGTTGATTATAACATCGCTTTCGAGCCAGGCCTTGTGCACCTTGACTTTTTTAAGAGCTATGCCGCGAGGCAATTCGATTTCACTGAAATAGCTTTCTTCGTGCGCCATCAGCATGGTTCCGCCGGCTTCTTTCACTGCCGCCTCTATCTGACTGTTGCGATAACATGCCTGCCAGTGGTTGCAGGTATTGTCGAATACGCTGACTTCTTTGGCGCCCTGCTTGAAGCAGAGTTGAATGATATGCTTGACCAGTGCAGGAGTCGTGTTGGCTCCTTCTTCGGGGGTTTTGTCCCAGCCGATGTTCGGCTTTACCAATACTTTTTGTCCGGTTTTGACGAAGCGGCCAAGCCCTCCTATCGCCGTCATTGCGCGGTCGAACATCTCAACAGGGGAGCCACCCATTACAGCCACAATATCAGGAAAACCTTCACTATTAGCAGTGCCGGTGGCCAGAGCTATTTCTTCGGCATTTGCCCGGTACGGCAGCTTGAAATTATAGGCAGCGGCCAGTGCAGATACAGTTTTGATGAAGTTTCGTCTGTCCATTCGTTGCCCCCCGCGTGATAAAAATGTAGTTACAAATTCAGCCTTTTAAGAATATAATTTCCGCGGTGTTCAAGTCAAACACGGAGATAACTGTTTGTTAACCGGGGAACGTAAAGAAGGCACTTTTGTCGAGCATCTCGAAGACCTGCGCTGGGCGATAATCCGGTCGCTGGTCAGCGTCGTCGTCATGTTTCCGGTTGCTTATTATCTTTCTGATTCACTTATTGAATGGCTGGTCACCGGCTTTTGCCCGGCCGGCATGAAGCTGCGCTATTTTTCGCCGGTAGAGCCCCTGCTGGTGCAGCTTAAAATGGCGCTTTACCTGTCGCTGTTCATCTGCGTGCCTTACATATTGCGGCAGTTCTGGGGCTTTGTCGCTCCCGGCCTCTACGAGCGGGAAAAGAAGAATACCGGCTGGCTTCTGCTGAGTAGCTGGCTGCTGGCTATGCTCGGCTGCGCTTTTGCGGTAATCGTAATTTTCCCTCTGGTGATGCAGTTCTCCATGGGCTTTCAGACAGCCTATCTCGAAGCTGCTATCGGCATCGGTCATTTCGTTGGTCTTTTCGGCATGTTGCTGCTCGGCTTCGCCGTGATGTTCCAGTTCCCGGCCGGCGTTTTCGTCATTGTGAAAACCGGCATGGTCAGCCTCGAACGCATCAAATCTCTGCGTGCCATCATCTTCGTCGCCATTCTCATCGTCTCGGCAATCCTGACGCCGCCAGATGTGATCAGCCAGCTGATGATGGGTATTCCGACCTATCTGCTCTTCGAAATAGGCCTTCTCGCCGCCTCTTTCGGTGCAGCGAAATCTCAGCCTTCTGCCGATGAAGAACATACTGTTACCGATTCTGAAAAAGACTGATTTTGTTTAAAGCCTCGCTGATATCTGTCTTCAAGTCGTTCAGGTTGCGAAAACTCAGTCTGTCGTTGTGCTGAAGATATCCAACGATTATTCCTGTATGTATATTGAGCTTCAGGGAGCAGTCCTCGACTCGCAATCTTGATATTCTTTCCATCCCCTTGAAGTATTCGTTTATCTGATGATATCTGAGTATTTCGCCGGCAAAACT
>CAZMWO010000405.1:0-3768 GCA_964569565.1 uncultured bacterium
GGCGGTCGGTCGGGTGCACCAGCCAGAATTCTTTGACACCGTGCCGCTCATACAGTGCCCGCTTGACGATACTGTCTTTCCTGACAGTTTCCGGTGCAATGATCTCAACCGCCAGATCTGGCGCGCCGATGATGCCGCGTTCTTCGATTTTCTTTGGATCGCAGATCACCATTATGTCAGGTTGCACTACAGTGAATATCTTGTCGTCACACTTGCTTCCATCAGGAAGTGCGACGTCACAGGGTCCCATTAGAAGCTTACATGGCTTATCATGAAAATAATTCGCCATCTGAACTAAAATCTTGCCGAGAATCAGCTGATGTGAAACCGGTGGAGTAATCATATCGAACACTTCGCCATCGATTATCTCGTAGCGTCTGTCGTCATCCCAGGTCAGATAATCTGCATAAGAATAGCGCTGTTGCTTTTGTTTAACCGATCCCGCCATAAAAACCTCCGCCCCGCATTTTCCCTATTATACAATACCTCGCACAGAGACACAAAGCCGCAAAGAAGACAGCCGGAAATCTTTGGGCAGAAGAGAAGAAATCCGGACGAAGAATGAGAAAATCCGTAGATGCCGCCGATTAACGCAGATTTTTTAAGGGTGGGGGTATGCCATAATCAGTGATCTATGAAGAGTTTCTCAAAGCGGACGGACTACGCCAGAATGATAGCCACAGTCTTTCACGCCCGAACATCATTGGCTCATGCATTGCTTGTTGGCGGGTGTTTCAGTGACTGTACCAAACATCTGTTGATTCTTCAGCGAAAACTGCAGACCATTGATTAAAGATTGCATGATGAATTTTTGTCGGATATACTGAATATAGGGACTGTAGAGTTTTTTAAGAGGAGTCAGGAATGGGTTGGTTTTTATCAAGTTTTTCGGTATTTTCGTTACTCATTCCTTTTCTGAGTAGAAAACCCGGTAAATATTTTTTTTATTCGTTGGTCAAGCCTCAATCACGTTGCTTGAAAAGCATTTCTGTTCGCCACGGAGTCACCCTGGTTGAAGCCCTGGTCATGATAGTTATCGCAGGCAGCTGCCTGGTGCCGATTCTTTCCACCATGCAGGAAGGCATCAGACATACCGAAAGCTTTTCACATTACGACAACCTGCGTATGCTGGCAAGAAGCAGGCTGAATGAGTGTGTTGTCGATGGCGCATATAATCAACTGCCTGTTCTCGATGCCTCCGGCACCTTGCCCTGGCCACCTGATACCACAGTTACAGACTATGTACAGCTGGCGACCTATGCCTGGAAGGTTGAAGTCGTCGAATCATTCCGCCTGGCAACCTTTTCATCTGCCATTACCGGCGACTTCAGCGCGCCGAATAATATCGTCGGAACTCAACCAAGAAATCTCAAACTTGCCGTCGTCACCTTTGCTCATATTGATTATGACCCAGGCGATCCGTTTCCGGATGTTTCAGATCTGACTGGATTTCGTCATGTCAGAATGAGCGCTCTTATTGCGTTTCCACACTTTGCGATGCCGCACCGCGTTTATGTTTCAGACCCAAGGAACATGAGAATATATGGTATTGACACTGTTACCAGAAACACAGTCGAGAATTTTCAGAGGCCTCTTGTAAACCCCGCCGTTGTTGACTCTGCAAATAATAATTCACGACCAGCCAATATGGCGGTACATCCAAATAACAGGTTACTTGCCTATACAACAAAATTTCAGCTGAAGCTCGTTAACATCGACGGTGATTCACCCACGCAAGGAACCGTTACCACGGTATATACCAGCGCCGACCCTCTTCTGGAAGACCCGACGATCCCAACTCTTGCAAGGTTAGACCGCGGAGTGGCCTTTCGCCATGATGGTCGTTATTGCTATGTTACCACTCACACTTCTCCGAGTAGTACTATACGCATACTTGAAGTGCCACCAACGATAATTGCCAGCTTTACGCTTCGAAACACTTTGAGTTTGTCTGTGAACAGTATTAAGGCATTGAAGGCTGAGCAGGACGGCTATCTTTACGTCATCGAAGAAGGTGGAGCCACTAATCAGGTCAAGCGTATAAATATGAATCTGCCACCTGCTGACCAGACTGTTGAAGTAATGCTTCTATCTGGATCTCCGAGCTTATCTCAGGGAGCTGTTGCAGTCACCCGGGATGGCCGCAATGTTATCGGCATATGGAACGGGGCATCCAATGCGCCGATTCTGACGATAGCCTCTTCTACCCATCTAAGGGCACCGACTCAATGGTCGAATGTAACAATAGGTCATAATTCTGGCAATCTTGAAGGCATTTCCTGCTATGACCTTGTAATTAGCCCGCGCAACAGCAGGTTTTTTATTCCTGCCAAAGAAAAGACCGGTGGTCAGGGACTGATTTATTCGATCGCTCTCCCTTTCAATTCATCGAAGATTAACCCATGGGATGCGACTGTTAACAGTTTTGCCAGAACAGGCGCAGTTGAGACCCGCTTGAGCCATGCTGTTATAAGCCCGACTTTCAATGAGCTGGCGGTTGATAGAGACACCCGCGGTGATGTGGTGGTGTTACCTGCTGATGGACTGACTCCTGGAAGCATTTATGAAACGGAAATTCCGGCTGACAGGCGAGCAGTTTATTATCCGGCCATGACTGCTGCCAACGTTGCCGCAAGGACCCCTGAACTTGTTCTTGTTGGTACCGACAATGGTGCCGGCCAGGGAACTGTTGAAGTCGTCGATCTGTATGGACAGTTTGTCTACGAGACACAGAGAATCCCTATGACTTACCCTGTAACGCACCTGGCTCTTGATGCCGGTGGCGGAACGGCGTTGGCAGCCTATAGTCAGCCTTCGACATTATGGGAAATCTGTGATGTATTTGCGGGAACGCGCATCGCTACTTTCCCCGCCTGGACATTCAATGCTGGCCGAATTCCTGTTCGATCAGTCATAACATACGAAGGCAACCGCATCGCGATCATGCGCAGTTCCACAACTTCCGGGCACAATGGTTATAATGTCATGAATTCTGCTGGTGCTTCTCAGCATTCTGCTACTTTTCCTACATCTACAGCTTTCGTTGATAGTCTTCCTCTGAACTACGGAGGAGCAATGCTTCTGGCATCAGACACTGCACGAAACTGTGCAATTCTTTGCTGGATCGGGCCTGATGGCAAACGCTGGGCCAGCTGGGATAGCAGGTTCGATGGCTTTCCGCCGCTTGGCGCGACTAAGATGGCGGTGAGCGCCGACGACAGTTTGCTGGCATTCTTCAATTCAAACACAAAATTGTTGAGTGTTTACGAATTCAGAACACAGAATTTTGCCAGTTTGACACAACAGCTTGGTTTTATCTGTGACTATCGTACGGGTGGCTCGGTTCTTTACAGTGCGGTGCCTTCCGCTTATAAAATGACTGGCACAACCTATAAACTGATCGATAACTTCACATGCAACGACAGCTATGCGTCCTTAAAATTATGGCCTGGTAATTTCTATTTTACTACTGCATCAAAATATGGTGGCGGTGATGGAGAATCATCCTCAGGTTTGACAGCCGGTTGCCGATTTTTTGGGTATTATTATCCGAGCGAGCACGTCAAGCATCTTGCTCTGGCCGTGCGAGATGGTGGCCGCATCTGGCTTGACGACTCAGTGGGCGAAGCCAACTGGGGTGAGGGCGGTGATGCCGTTGAAACCGTCAGTGTTCCTATGGATAATATAAAATCCTTCAGATTTCAGCTCAATCATTCTTCAAATTTTAATGTGAACGTTGGGTTGGCAGTTCTTTCAACCAAGGCTACA
>CAZMWO010000406.1:0-3765 GCA_964569565.1 uncultured bacterium
ATTATTACAACAGGTTCAGATACGGTTATAGCGATCCTATGCAACTCGATGACCGCGTCAATGTCGAGTCAGGTGCCAATATGGCCTCTGAAACACAAAACGTCGTAGATGAACGAATTCTTGCTACCGCCACCCGCGTAATCGTTCCCATTACGAGAGTGGCTCCTGAAGTTCTTACCAACAGTGCCACCAACTCCGAAGCGATAAGTATCTATGACATTCAGGGACGTGACAACTCAGGCGGAATATTCGATCCGACCAAGTATGGTTTTGAAGCATCTGTGCAAATTATAGGATTTGCTGAATTCGAGATCATACCCAAAAGCGAATACACCAGGTCTGGCATAAAACGTGATGAAAACGGCAAACCGGTAAAGGACGGCGATGGCAACCCCATCTATGAAGATCTAGATATCCAGGAAGGCGACAACGGCGACCTGGGCGCTTATCAAACCGGTCAGGTCAGAGGAAAATTCATCAAATACATTATCGATCCGCGAGATCTGGGCTACTAGATATATTTTATTAGCTCACTGACCAGGAAAAATAACTTGGGCTGCTTCAATATGAAGCAGCCCATTTTATATACATGCTCACTTATTAAATACAAACAAGCCTTCGAAAAATCTTACTGAAGGTCTAGCCCAAAGTCACCTCAGAATTGTCTGCCGCCAAAATCAATCGATAATAGCAATGGCTTCAATTTCGACCAGACAGTCGAGTGGCAACTTGGCAACCTGCACGCAGGAGCGCGCCGGCGGCTCTGATTTGAAGCGGGCACCGTAAATTTCGTTAACTTTGGCGAAATGACCAAGATCCTTTAAAAAGATAGTACATTTAACTACCTTCGAAAAGTCTGAACCACCGGCCTTGAGAACGGCTTCGAGATTTTTCATGACCTGCTCGGCCTGACCTTCGATGTCGGTTGCTTCGATTTTGCCGGTTTCGGGCACTATCGGCACCTGGCCCGAAGTAAAAAGCATGCCGTTGATCTTGATCGCCTGCGAATATGGCCCAATGGCGGCCGGCGCCTTGTCGGTGCTGAGAACCTGTCTTTTCATACATTCCTCCATTTTAGCTTGAATTTTACCAGAGTTGAAAGACACTAAGATAAGCAATGGCTTAAATGCCTTAAATTTATTCGTGCTCAGCGCAGCGGTGCGCGTAATCAGCGAAGCGGTAATCGTTATCGAAAAATCGACAACCTTATCGATTACGATTACGAGCACGAGCACGAGCACGATTCGCCGAGATTATCCGGCTTAACTCAGTTGAATTAACAACAGAGTCATTATCTACCTCTACGGCTTAGAGGTCAACCGGTTGATTTTTTCAAAGATTGTTATAAATTCAGCAACAGCTGACGATACTTTGTGAGATTCCGGCACGCATATTTTTGCGGGATATTGCATTTATGCGCGCAGAAGGGGTAGAATTATACCGTGATCAAAGGAGTTACGAATGAGGAATACTGCTGAAAGACTGCTGCTGACGATCATGCTGGTCGCCATTATCGGCGCGTTCGCGCAGCCTCGACCAGTTCAGGCGGCCCAGGAAATTAAAGAGACCTTCATGCTTTCAGGCTTTCTTGGCGACAATCATGAATACATGAAAATGATACTGCGCCACTCGCATGAGATGCAGCACCAGGCCAGGCCCTTTACCGTAAAGCGTCATCGTGAGCGCTTCAGATTTGAACCCGGCGACAAACACCCGCGTGAAATAATGGTGCTGGCACGCAAAATGGTATCGAGATTCAAGCTGATCAATGGCGTTCTCTATCACACCGAGATTCCCAACCGCGAACAGCTCTACAGCCAGATGCTCGAAACTGTCGAGAGCATGGTCACCTTTAGCAAACGCGCGATCAGGGCGAATAAAGATTACAACTACGCACTCTACCTTGCCTCGGCGCAGGGTATCGAAAAAGAACTGTTCATGCTCAATGAGCTGCTCAACAGCCTCGAGCGCTCAATCAATGCCAACATCATCGAAACCGACGCCCTCAAGGAAAACCTGTAAGCGTCTCAAGGAAAGAGGAACAAGATGAAACCTTCTGCCGGCTGGTCAAAAAAAGTTCTGACTGCATCGTTGCTGTTTGGCCTGCTGGTCGCACCCTTAACCGCAGCCGAAAAAGGCCCGGTCACCGCGAAGGAAAGTGCCGCATCGATGATTCAGGAGGGTCTGAACCATCTGCTGCTCGAACAGAACAAGAAGGCAGAAGAACTCTTCATCAAGGCCAAATCAATAGATCCTTATTCTGAACAGGCTTACAACTTTCTCGGACTCATCTACCTACAGGAAGAGTTGTTCGAAAAAGCTGAAGACATGCTGAAAAAGGCGATCGCGATCGAGCCCATGTATCCTGAGGCGCTGCGCAATCTCGGCAAACTCTACCTGCGCCAGGACCGTTTCGATGAAGCAACGACCTATCTGCGGCGCACTCTCGCTTTCGACGTAAATCAGCCCTATACCTGGTATCTGCTGGGTATGGCGCAATATTTCAGCGGCAAAATCAGTGAGTCGATAACCTCTTACGAAAACGCCTTTTCGATGGAACCAAATCTGCCGGTAGAAGCGCACTACAACCTCGGTGTCGCCTACCACGAAACTTCGCGCTATCTCGAAGCTGTCCGCTCGTATGAAGAGGTTCTCAAACAGGATGCGACACACATCAACGCCCTGAACAACCTCGGGCTGGTATATTCGATTCTTGGCGAAAAAGAGCGAGCGATCGACCTTTTCAATCAGGTGCTCAAAATCGACAATGGCAACATCAAAGCACGCATCAATCTTGGCAACGTCTTTTTGAGCACACGCGACCTGGTAGAGGCCGAAAAGATCTACCGAAGTGCAATTTCACTCGACCAGACCGACATCAGCCCGCGCCTCAACCTCGGCGTCGTTTATTACGAAAAGGGCGACTTTGCCAGTGCCCGCTCAGAATGGGACAAACTCCTCAAAGAAAACCCCGATAACGTCAGGGTGCTGTCGGTAATGGGCTCGGCCTTTCTCGAAAAGAAAGAGTACGGGCTTGCCATCGAAGTATTCAAACAGATGACCAAACTGATGCCTGAAAACGGCAGCATCGCCAATACTCTCGGCTACCTGCTCGCCGATCAGAACAAAGAACTGCCGCTGGCCAAAGATCTCATCGAAAAAGCCATCGAGCTCGACCGCCCCAATCGCGCCACCTACCTTGACTCGCTGGCCTGGGTCGAGTATCGGCGCGGCAATTACCAGCAGGCGCTGCAGATACAGAACCGCGCCTTGCGCATCTTCGGCCTTACCCATGAACCGGTTTCCAGCGAAGTGCATCTGCATCTCGGCAAAATTCAGGAGAAGCTGAAAAACTACGAACAGGCGCGCACCGCTTATGAAGCGGCCATCAAAAGCAACACCGATGCAGCATCCGTGAAGATCGCATCAGAAAGTCTGCACCTGCTGAAAGACAAGCAGTGACCCGCTCTGAATCCAGAAACACAGTCATCGCAAGGCATCTTCAAGATGCCGTGGCGATCTCATTGAGCAAGGAGACTGCTTCGTCGCGAACCGCTCCTCGCAGTGACGGTAAAGCATATGAGTCGTAATCTGGTGATTTTGCCGGCAGCGGTTGCTGGCTGGATAATGCTTTATCATGCTGCGCTTCTTTGTCCACCGGAAGCAGCATTACCAAGACAGATCGCACTGTTTACCGCCGCCACCATCTTAACCCTGGCCTCTGCCCTTGTTGTCGCCGGGTTCTCCCGCCTGAAGCAACATCGT
>CAZMWO010000407.1:0-3757 GCA_964569565.1 uncultured bacterium
CTGCCTGCGTGCCGATGTTGCCGCCGGCGCCGCCTTTGTTCTCGATGTAGAAGGCAAACAGGGGGGGCACATTTTTCTCGGGCCGTTTGGCACCGGGCCACTTAAACCTGCGGTTGAAAAACTTCTCAATCATGCTGTCAGCGATTTTGGTGAAGAAAAAGTGCTGCATTTTCTGCCAGGCTCACTGGCCGAAGCGATCATGGCCGAAATGACTCCGATCAGAATCGAAGAGCACCGCGATTATTTCGATTACCTCTACCTGCGTGAAGAGCTTTCAGACCTCTCAGGTCGCAAATTTCAGAAGCGCCGAAATCAGCTCAACAAAATTCAGCGCGAAAACAGTGCCGAAATAGTTCCACTGCTCGAGAAAGATATCGAACAGATTTTTATCTGTTTCGATCGTTGGTACGAAAAATATGGTGATGACGATCCTTTTCTCGAAATGGAAAAGCAGTCGATCCGGCGCGCGCTGCCGAACCTCTGGAAGCTTGGCGGTCAGGGTATCCGGGTGAAAATTGCCGACAACATGTGTGGAATCAGCTGGGCAGTGCCGATATCTGACGACACATGGCTGGTGCCTGTCGAAAAGGCGGCGCGTGAAGTTAAGGGCATGTACCAGTATGTCAACTGGGCTCTCGCCAACAGCCTGCCGGCCTCGGCGAAGATTCTCAACCGCGAGGCCGATCTCGGCATCGAAGGTCTGCGCACAGCCAAAGAGCGCTACAACCCGATGGGTTTCGAAAAGAAAATCACACTCTGGTTCTGAGCGCACTGTGTACAACGTGGGTTAATTTTCTGCGGTTTTATGTCGATATATAGATTAAGACTGCAGGAGATTAAACATGAAAAAACAAGGGCAAACAGATCTGTTCTGGCAGTTGACCAAAGCGGTATTGTTTTTTTGCGCAGTAACTCTGGTTTTGAGCGGCTGCGCGGCTGAATCGCCCAACCCGCTGGCGGTAGAAAAACTCAACGGAGATCCTCCAAAACAGGAACTGATCACCATGGATCTTGACTGCCGCGGAATCATCAACGGCTTTTTTGAACCGGGCGGCACTCAGGTTTACCGCGAAAACATGTATCCGATCAACTATACCGGCAAATGGGACCTGCTCCCGATGGAAAAAAGCCAGTGGTATATGATCACCTGCGATGATCCCGGTGCCCGCATCGATGTTGTCGCTACCATGAGCCGTGTCGTTTTCGACTTCTGGAATTACGAAATGTATGCCAACCCCGGCAAGGTGTCGTTCGAAATCGACGGCAAACCTCTCGGCAGCTTTGATCTGGCGCGCTCCGCCCCCGACGGTATGCCTTATCTGAATTATCAGATTACCACTCAGAAAAACACCGTCGCGACAATCAGCATGATTCTGGAATCGGGGCGGGTAACCCTGGTCGGCTACCTCATCAATTTTCTCGACCCTGATTTTTTATATTAACCGCCGCCGACCATCAGCATCAGTTCTAGACGGTCGCCAGCCTTAAGATTATCACTGTGTGCGCATCTTTTGCCATTTTTGACGACCTGAATAAAATCGAGATGCGATTTGTCGAAATGCAGGGTTTCGAGAAAATCTCTGACTGTTGATTTGTCTTTAACTTCAAAATCCTGCTTTTTCTGGTGGGGGCCGCTGCTGATTGCGCCAACAAATTCAACATTTATCTTCATTTCTGCTCCTGTTTTAATGACCGGCAATGCGGGCATGATTCGTTGCGGGTGACCGTAAAACTGCTGAAACGGTGATCCCAGGCATCGTAATACTTGAGATTGTGGTCAATGTGTTTTTCGACGAGAAACCTGAGTGCAGTCGCAGCGCTGATCGATGCGATTATGGTGACAATCGGCGTAATCACGCCACTGTTATGCACATTTGGGAATTCAGCTGTTTCATCGGTATCTGGAATAAGACAGCGCAAACAGGCGGTCTTGCGTGGCATTATAAACATCGATTGTCCCGATGCCGCCGTAACAGCTGAATGGATCCATGGGATTCCAGATGCAATGGCCTGCTGGTTAAGGACGAAGCGGCTGGCAAAATTGTCGGTGCCATCCAGCAGCAGGTCGCAACTGCCGAAAAGGTCGCGAAAGTTACGTGCATCGAGGCGCTCGCTGAATGCTTCGATGCTTATTTCGGAATTGATTCGCGAAAGCTTGTCGGCAGCGCAGATTGCTTTACCAAGGCCAACATCTGCTTCGTCAAACAGCATCTGTCTCTGAAGGTTCGAGAGTTCAACACGGTCTGAATCGACCAGCACCAGTTTGCCAACCCCGCTGCGGGCACAGATAGATGCGAGATTGCTGCCGAGGGCACCGATTCCGAGTATGCCGACCTGGCTTTTGTTGAGGCGTTGCTGCCCCTTCAGCCCGATTGGCTTGAACAACAGTTGTTTCTGGTAACGTTCGAAAATGAGCTCAGACAATACTACACCACGTTTATCGTCTGACCTTCGATCTCTACACGCATGCCGCTGCGCAATTTACGGCGTTTGCGTGACTCGACCTCGCCATCGACAGTGACCAGACCGTTTTCTACAGCCAGTTTTGCCTGTCCGCCGGTCGGGCAGACCCCGACAAATTTGAGAAGCTTGATCAGTTCGATGTAGTCTTCGGTCAGTTTAAAAGTAAGGGGGTTATTGCCGCTCATTCTCATTCATCATCTTTCTCGTCGTCATCGACGGCGCCAATCTTGTTGAGAATTTTCTGGGTGATCTGGGCTTTGTAAAGTTTCCATTTCATTTCACGAAATTCTTTGTCGCTACCGCCTGAAAGAAAGCCGACCGGTATTTCGAACCCGCCGGCCGTCTTTTTCCCGCCGCCAAAGTATCGGCCCTCAGGACCTTTGCCAAATACTTCTTTGAGGAACTCATCTGGATCGATGGTTATTCGCGAAGTGCGCATCGATCCTACTATGGTTTCTTCCTGGTCGGGCGATACAATCATGCCGAAAACTATGGCTGTATGTATGTTTTCTTCAGTCATCAGAAAGTCGGCGGCCTGCGGAATCGCGTCGCGTTCTTCGCAGCGCACATAGCCGATTCCCGAAATTGAATAGCTCTCTTTGATAGTGCGGTTGGCCAGGGCTTCTTCGATAATTGTCATGGTCTGTTTTGAGCGGGACTGACTGGTAATCTGGGCCAGCAGGTCGCTGTCGACAAAACGGCAGATGAAGGCGGCTGCCATAAAGTCTTCGCTGCCGGCCCTGACAAAGCCGTTTGTGTCGGTTTTGATGCCGTGCATCAGGGCGGTAGCGGTCATCAGGTGTTCAGTGCGACTGCGTTCGAGCTGAATGATCCCTTCGCGCAGGTAGCTGGAATAAATTGTAGCAGTTGCGCCAACCTTGCGGATGTCAATATATTGAGGACTGAGGCGTGTCTGCTGTTCGTGATGGTCAACCACTATGAGTTCGGGTATTTTCTGCGCCTTCACCGCGTCGATTATCGGCCCGACAGTGGTTCCCTGGTTGTCGACGAATACCGCGCCCTGATAGGGTTTGAGGTCGAATGTCGCATCCCATTTCTTGAGGTCAATGCCGAGGAGCTTTACCAGCGCGATGTTCTCGGGGTGGCTGATAATACCGGTATAGACGATATCGACTTCAATGCCGAACTGTTCTGCAATTATCTTGTGCGCCAGGCCGGTCGAGATGGCATCGGGGTCCGGGTAGCTCTGGACGATTACCAGATGCCTCTGCCCCTTGCACGACGAAAGAAGCGCCGATAGCTCTTCTTTTTTTCTACGGGCAATATCGTTTTC
>CAZMWO010000408.1:0-3753 GCA_964569565.1 uncultured bacterium
TGGTTGAATCGGGGTCGTTAAGAGCGATAAGGCGTTCATCGAAAACAGTTTCGCAGATGTCTGCCGAGCTTGGGCAGGGTAATGCCAGTGGTTCTGAGATCAGAGACGGCACTTCGAGAATGATTTCAGCAGGTTCGGCCAGCAGGACCGGGCGGTTTTCAGTATTGACCGCGCCGGCAAGAATGTTGCCGGAAACGCTTACCAGTTCGGCCCTTACCGGAGCCGGCGAATAAAGCAGGAAAATGGCAAGCAGAACGCCTGAAGCAAGGGCGATGGCATCGCGTTGCAATGAAGTAAAGCCAACTGCCTGCGGGGGCCTGGCATCTTTTTTGAGTACATTGATGCGCCCGGCCGAGGTATTGTGGGCAATTTTGCTTTCTTCGAGTTCCATCATCGTCTTGCGATGGAGTTCTTCGAGAGTTTTTATGCGCAGGGCCAGAGTTTCGGCGGTGTCTTCACTGCTGGCTTCGTTTGCTGGTTTTTGGGCAACCTGTTTTGCCAGTTCTGCTTTTACCTGTTCGAGTTTTTCGCGGTCACTGGAAATTTCGGCAGACAGGGCAACATATTCGGAGTTTGACTTGCTCTTTTGAATTCTGGTGCGGGACTTTTTCAGACTGCCTTCCAGTTCCTTTATTCTGTTCTGACAGGCGATTACCCGCGGGTGTTTCTCTTTGTAATTTTTGAACAGCTCTGCAAGTTCGTTACGTTCGGCACGCAGCTGACTGTTGAGCTGCCGGTATGCGTGAGTTTCTTCTTCCTGAAAATAGAATACTTCTTTTGGCACGGTCTGCAGGCGGCGACCGTTGATGTCTATTTTTTCTTCGAGCTGGTGTGCGAGGTTCTCAAGAACCAGAGTGCTGTCATCTACCTTTGCTGTGGTAAAGCTGCCCTTGCTGGCAACTGTTTGTCTGATCTCGTTGATACTGGTCTCAAGGTGTGACAGCTTCTTTTTGAGCGCCTTTATCTCGAATTCCTGAGCCTCAGAATTGTAACCAAGAAAGTGCTCAGACAGAACGTCAATGATAGCATTACCAAGTTCCTTGAGCAGAACAGGGTTCTCATGACGAACTATAAGCATGACCAGCCCCGGGCCGTGATCGATAAGCGAAATGACGTCTTCGCGTCTGATCTCGGTCTCGCTGAGGCCGCTCTTTTCAGCTATTTGTGCAATAACCGACTTCTGGGCAAGCAGGCCATGCATGGATGCTGCGATGCTGACATCCCGCCCGGCTTCTGTCGTCATGACGCGCAGCAGTGATTCACTCTGATAAACAGTCGGAATATAACGGTTCAGAAAAACCGCAAATACCACTGACAGCCCAATAATTACGGTTGCCCAACCCGCATTCTTTCGAAAACTTCTGATAATGCCTTCAATCAGGCTCTCCTGAACCATTGCTGCCGCCTCCTGAAAAACTGTCTGTGAGAATCTTGTCTTCTCAACTCATCGGCAGTTGACAGGTGATCGCTTAGCAGAATCTGGTCTTAGGCTCAGGCCTGGGTAAAAGCGTTGATGGTTTCGGCTACGTAGCGAATCTGTTCTTCGCTGAGTTCAGGATATATCGGCAGCGCGATGGTTGTTTCTGCCGCACGTTCAGATTCGGGGAAATCGCCCTGCCGGTATCCGAGGCTGGCGAAGCATTTCTGCTGATGCAGCGAGAGCGGGTAGTAGACCGAACAGCCAATTTCCTTTTCACCGAGGTGGGCCTTGAGCGCGTCGCGGTTGGCAACCCTGATCACATACTGGTTGTAAATATGATAACGCCCGGGCTTTTCGACCGGTGTCACAACTTTTTTGTTGCCGGCAAATAGTTTGTTGTAAAGGCTGGCATTGCGGCGGCGCCCTTCGGTCCAGCCGGCCAGCAGAGGTAGTTTAACTGATATAACTGCGGCCTGCAGCGAATCTATTCTTGCATTCAGGCCGACTTCCAGATGCTGATACTGCACCTGCCCACCGTGTACGCGCAGACCCTTGAGGCGCTCCTGTAGCGCACTGTCGCTGGTCGAACACAGGCCGCCATCGCCGAAGCATCCGAGATTTTTGCTCGGGAAGAAGCTGAAACAGCCAACTTCGCCGAATGCGCCCGCCTGAATGCCATCATACTTTGAACCTATGGCCTGGCAGGCATCTTCAATAACCTTTAGATTGTGCTTCCTGGCGATCTCCATCAGAGGCTTCATATCGACGCACTGACCGAACAGATGAACCGGCATGATCGCCTTTGTCTTAGGAGTGATGGCTTTTTCAATTTGATCGACCCGCATCAGATAAGTGTCTGGTTCGATATCGACGAAACGGGCAACAGCACCGACTCTGGCTATAGATCCGGCAGTCGCGAAGAAAGTGTATGGCGTCGTAATGACTTCGTCGCCACGACCGATGTCGAGGGCCATAAGCGCGAGCAGCAGCGCGTCGGTGCCAGATGAGCAGCCGAGTGCGTGTTTTGTTCCGATATACTGAGAAATTTCTTTTTCGAGTTTTTCTACGCGGGGCCCAAGTATGAACGCCTGATTTTCGATGATGTCGAGCAGTTCGGGAATTACTTTATCTTTGATCTGAGCATATTGGGGTTTGAGGTCGAGAAGAGGAACCTTCATTTAATGCCTCCGCGTTGCAGCGATAGAATTTGTGAAATAAATAACACTGCAGAGATTAGCACTACAGGGCAACCGAGTCAAATAATTTTGCAGCTAGCTGATTCAGATACCCGCAGAATACTCAGATTGGCGCAGGTCGGCACTTGCACCCCTTTGGGACATTCTGTGCACAGCGAAGCCGAACTTTATGGCGGTCACTTGAAAAATCTGGTGAAGATTCTCTCCAGACGCTCGATAAGAATCGGTTTGGTAACAAAGTCGTCCATGCCGGCAGTCAGGCATTTCTCCTGCTCCTCTGTGGTCGCTCCGGCAGTCAGGGCTATAATCAGGGTGTGTTTGACGGCAGGAGTTTCCTGTAATCTGATTGCTCTGGTCGCTTCCAGGCCGTCGAGTTCGGGCATCTGAACATCCATGAAAATTATATCCGGCCTGAGCCTCTGCCAGAGTTGAACCGCGTCTATACCGTTTCTCGCCGTATTTATAATGGCCGCCGGCAGAATTTTGCTGATCATCGATTCGATAAGAATCAGATTCATTTCGATGTCTTCGGCAATCAGTACCGAAATGGCCAGGTTTGTGTGATGGTTCTGGTTTTCATTCTCTAAATTTATCGATTTTGTCGGTCTTTCTCCATATTCAACGTCTGTCGCAAAATCGAAGGAGAAGATAGAACCGACGCCAGATGTGCTCTCTATTTGAATAGAGCTGTTCATCTGCCTGGCGATCAGCTGAGAGATTATAAGACCAAGCCCGGTGCCGCCAAATTTTCGCGTAGTAGAACTGTCGCCTTGAGAAAACGCCTTGAACAGCTTGCTTTTCTGTTCCTCTGAGATGCCGATGCCGGTGTCGCGAACCGAAAAAAAGAAGTGCCCGTGCGAAGAATCAAGCGACTTGTAGCCCACCTTGAGTTCTATTTCGCCGCGTTGAGTAAATTTGACGGCATTGCTCAGGAGGTTGGTTATGATCTGTTTCAGGCGCAGCGGATCGACTACCGCAAATTCCGGCATTTCCGGATCGAGGTTCAGCAGCAGTTTAAGATTTTTGGCTGTAGCTGAAGGCCTTATCATGCCAACGCAGTTTTCTAGCAGCTCATGCATATCGGTACGGAGCTGTTCGAGATGCATCATACCTGATTCAATTTTTGAAAAGTCAAGA
>CAZMWO010000409.1:0-3153 GCA_964569565.1 uncultured bacterium
GCTCAATAAAAAAATGGTCTGTTTTGACGGCAGTTTTTTTAATGTTTTTTTGCGACAGTGCTGTCAGATCTCGAGCCCGACCTTCAGTCCTGTAAAAGAATACATCTGCGACAGCGCGATGCCGATTCCGGGCATAAAAGAATCGCGGTTGAGCGAATCATGCCTGATGGTCAGCGTCTGTCCAATGTCGCCAAACATCACGGTCTGATGGGCTACCAGCCCGGGGAGACGCACCGAATGTATCGGAACCTGTTCTGCTGTCGACTCATCTTTGATGCCCAGCTCGTCGAGAATGTGCTGGCGTGTTCTGATGGCTGTACCTGATGGTTTGTCGAGCTTCTGCGGGTGGTGCATCTCGATGATCTCGACATTTTTCATGTATTTTGCTGCCTTACGGGCGAAATCCATCATCAGTATCGCACCGATGGCGAAGTTGGGAACGATCATGACGGCTGTATTCATTTTTCGGGCCAGGTTGTCGAGTTTGATCTGATCTTCCTGGTTGATTCCGGTCGTGCCGATGAGAACCGGAATTTTTGCCTGCAGACAGATGGCGGTATTCGATACTACAGCGTCAGGAACGGTAAAATCTATGGCAATATCTATCTTCGCGTCAGAAAGGGTTGTCTGCAGATTGGCAGAAACCAGAACGCCGGTAGCGCCCAGACCGAGTACCGCCCCAAGATCGTCGCCAGATCTGGTGCTGTCGATGCCGGCAGCGAGTTCATATTCATTGTGCGCGAGCAGGTAGCGACAGACAACCTGCCCCATTTTGCCGCAACAGCCGATAACTGCAACTTTTTTACGCTTCATGTTTATTCCTCGCTTTATCTGGTTCCGGTTGAGCCGAAGCCGCCTTCGCCCCGACCTGATGTATCAAGAGAGTCTGTTTTTACAAAATCTACAATGGTTACCCGCGCAAACACGAGCTGTGCGATGCGCATGCCGGCTTCGATGAGAAAGTCATCGTGGCCGTGATTGATCAGAATCGCACAGACCTCGCCACGATAGTCGCTGTCTATCGTGCCCGGAGCGTTCAGCACTGTTACGCCGTGTTTGGCGGCCAGCCCGGAACGGGGTCTCACCTGGCACTCGATTCCTGCCGGCATGGAAATTCGCAGACCGGTAGGAACTTTGGCAAAATAGCCGGCTTTAAGCAGGATCTGCTGGCTGGCGCAAAGGTCGTAGCCTGCAGATCCTGCGGTTGCCTGCACTGGGATGCTTACGCCCGGCCGGTCTTCGAGCTGAATACGGACTACCGGGGGTTGCTGGGCATCATGCATTGGCGGAAGCGGCCTTTTCTTTGCCGGTTTCGCTTTCTTCGAGCTTTTTGAACTGGTTAATTGCGACAGCCAGTGCTGTCATCGCTTTTTCGAGTTTTTCGACCTCAAGAACGTAGCTGATGCGTATTTCGTTGAGTCCGAGGCCCGGCGTTACATAAAAACCGGCTGCCGGAGCTACCAGCACTGTGCTTTTTTCATGAATGAAGTCGGTCAGCAGCCACTGGGCAAAGCGCTCGGCATTTTTGATCGGCAGCTTGGCGATGACGTAGAAGGCGCCGGTCGGCACTTCGCAGACAACTCCGGGAGCCTTGGCCAGGCCGGCCATTACTGTGTCGCGGCGGCGCTGGTATTCTTCGAGAATCGGTGCAAAGTATGATGGATCCATGAGCATGCCGGCGCGGGCGCCCCATTGTTCTACCGTTGGTGAACTCAGGCGGGCCTGGGCAAACTTCATGCAGGCGCCCATAACGGTTTTGTTGCGGCTGGCAATGACGCCAATGCGCGCTCCACATGCCGAATAACGCTTCGAGATGCTGTCGATAAGAATTGCATGCTGATCCATGCCGTCGATCTGCAGGATCGAAGTGTGATGCAGCCCGTCATAGGTGAACTCGCGATATACTTCGTCGGCAATGATATAAAGATTGTGTTTTTTTGCGATAAACGCCAGGTCTTCCAGCGCTTTGGCCGGGTAGACTGTGCCGGTTGGATTGTTGGGGTTGCAGATCAGAATACCGCGTGTTTTCGGGGTGACGGCCTTTTCGATGGCTTCTACTGCCGGCAGCTGGAAGCCGTCTTCGGCGTAGGTGGTGATGGCCTTGAGGGTGATGCCGGTTTCGAGCGCCATGCCGTTGTAGTTCGTATAAAATGGCTCGAATACGATAATTTCATCGCCCGGGTCACAGATAGAGAGAAAGGCGAAAAAGATCGCTTCGCTGCCACCAGTGGTAACTATTATGTCTTCGGGGGCTAATTCGATGCGGTTCTGCCGGTAATACCCCGAAAAGGCTTCAACGAGAAAATCTTCTCCCTGAGATGGACTGTATGCCAGAACTTCCTGATCAAAGTTTCTGATTGCATCTCGAATGGGTTGCGGAGTTGGTATGTCAGGCTGCCCGATGTTGAGCGGGTAAACATTGATACCTTTTTTTCTCGCCGCTACAGCAAAAGGGATAAGTTTGCGGATTGGAGAAGCCTGCATTTCTTCGGCTCGGAGCGAAATCTTTTTCATTTAACTTTCCTTTCCTGAGGTTCCCTCAAGTTCTTTTGTTCACATTAGCTTATTTGCCAGAAAAATGTAACTCCATTTTTGTTTTTCTTTCAACCTTTTGTTTCTAATGATTCTGACGATTTTTTCCGAGAACTATGAGTGAATGAAAAAAATCAGATATATACTGACGCTTTTGCTGCTTGTTGTAATTCTCGCCCACGCCGGTTGCATGAACTCAGAATCGACCGGGCGCGGCGGTGTTTCGGGCATAGTTACCAATTCTTATGGTGATCCGCTTGGCGGTGTCAAGATTTCATGCCCGGAAGGCTCGACCATGTCGGATATTTACGGCAAATGGATTATCGAGTCACTGCCCGTTCAGACTGTCGAACTGACCGCAACCCGCGAAAATTACCAGACGCAGACGGTTACGATAGACGTAATCAGTGGTGAGACCGTAGAAAACATCGTGTTTGCCATGGCTTCTGCCGGCGATATCTTCGATGTGCAGGTAAGTTCGATTACTTCGACTTCGGCGCTGGTCACCTTCTATACCCGCCGTAAGGCCGTCGGATATGTAAAATACGGGCGCAGTGCCATGCTTGAAGAATCGACATTCAGCGACACCGAAGCGATTTTTACGCACCAGTACAATCTGGC
>CAZMWO010000409.1:3163-3751 GCA_964569565.1 uncultured bacterium
TCTGAGCTGATAACTTTCAATACACCATATACAATGCGGCCTGAAGCACCGAACAGCCTGGTGACCAGCAAAACCGCCAACTCGAATATTATCGGGCTCGACTGGAACGCTGCTACAGAAGCTGATTTTTCGGGGTTCAATGTCTATCGCGCTGAATCATCGCAGGGTCCGTTTACTCTCGTCGGTTCGGTTAAGCAGAACAGTTTTTCTGACAATGATGTCTACCCGGGAATCAAATATTATTATCGGGTGACCAGTGTCGCCGGAACCGGAGAAGAATCTTCGCCCTCGGCCGTAGCAGCACTTCTGCTGCCGGGGGTAATGTCGATCAATTCAGTATGGAAAGCCCAGGACTCACCCTATCAACTGACCGGCGACCTGACCGTCGCGCCCGGCGTCAGCCTGGTAATCGATAAAGGCGTTACGGTTAACGTATCACGTGGCAGTCTGGCAGATGCCGGATCTGCAGATGACCTGATAGAACTGCGGGTGCAGGGAACCCTGATGGTTCAGGGAACAGCCGATCAGCCGGTTGTAATGACTTCAGGCAGCGGATCGCCTGCCGCCGGGGACTGGCAGGGAATAATA
>CAZMWO010000410.1:0-3748 GCA_964569565.1 uncultured bacterium
AAGCTGAAAAACGGCAAAGCCGGCGTTCGCGACTGCGAAACGCCGGCTTTTTATATACCGACGGCTATTTTAAACTGGTTTTAAGCTTAATTTTTATAAAAGCCTTCTCGAGGTCACTTTTGGTAAAAGGCTTTTCCAGGAAAGCACCGACTCCGAGCCTTTCCAGCTCACGTTTTTTGTCGTCAAACAGCATTCCCGTACAGAGAATTACCGGAATCTCAGGGTTCAGCCAGCGTATTTCGCGCACAAGCTCGGTGCCGCTCATTTCCGGCATGGTCAGATCAACTATAGCCACTGCCAGCGACTCGTTGATAGACTTGAAAAGTTCGAGCCCCCTGATGCCGTTCTCGGCAAGAACAGTCTGATAGCCAAGCTCCTTGAGCAGCTCAGAAAAAATGTCGCGCACACTCTCCTCGTCATCGACGATAAGTGCAGTTCCGGCGTTGAATCTGGCTGCTGATGGCCCGCTGACGTCTTCAACGGCAGGCGACTCCTGCGCTGCCGGCATATCGTATGGCAAAAACAACGAGAATCTGGTACCTTCACCGGGCCTGCTCTCTACCAGAGCAGAACCGCGGTGGCTTTTCAACATGCCGAGAACTGAAGAAAGCCCGAGTCCGCGGCCAGAATACTTGGTAGTAAAAAACGGGTCGAAAATACGTGAAAGATGTGAAGAATCAATGCCACAGCCATTATCGACCACGCGGATGCAAATATGACTGCCGGCATTTACCGGCGGCCCGAAATAACCGGTCTCATGCCCGTTGAATGTCTTGTCGCCAGGCCGGGCACTGATCTCGAGAACTCCAGGTCGCGAATCAGGTATTGATTCGACTGCATTCTGGACAATACAGAAAAGCGCCTGCTTCAGCATTGGCGGGTCAACGTTGAGCTGATGCCCTTCGCTCGCAAAATCATATTTGAAGTTAACCTTGCCATTTGCCAGGGAAGAGAACTGCGATTGCATTTCACGTAGCAGCTGAGGAACAGACGTGGTCTGAAACATGCTTGGCAACTTGCCGGTGTATGACATCAGCTGATGGATAATTTCGCCGGCCCGTCTGGCCGCGTCTATTATGCGACGGGCTTTCTCGCGCCCACCCGGATTCGCCTGAAAATCGCGCATCATCAGATCGGCATAGCCCATGATGCCGGTAAGCAGATTATTGAAGTCGTTGGCCAGGCCATTGGCCATCATGCCAAGGTTATCGAGCTTCTGAATCTGAAGCAGCTGTTTTTCGTAGCGCTGGCGCGCGATTTCGGCCTCACGCCGGGTAGATATATCACGCACGGTGACAAGAAAGCACTCAAGTCCCTCGAGTTTTACCGGGTTGATAGTCACTTCCGTCGGAAAAACCCCACCGTCTTTGCGAATACCAAGAGCTTCGAGACAAATGCTGCGTTCACTGCCCCGCTTTGCCTTCAGTTCGCTCTCAAGATCTTTGAGCATGTTTGATAGATCGCCAGGTACAAGATCTCGTGCCGATTTGCTCAATAATTCAGCGCGCGTATAGCCATAAATTCTTTCGCAGGAAGAATTACAGTCAAAGATGCGACCATCGACAGTCTCAATAAAAATGGCATCGGAAGACGCTTCAAACAGCGCCCAATAACGTTTTTTGGTCTCGTCAAGACTGTCTATGGTCTGGTATAGACTGGTAACGTCAGTGATGATACATAAAACCGCCTTGGTATTGTCATAACGTATGTATTGCAACGATACCAGTGCTCTGAGCAGCGTCTGATCCTTTTTACACACGCTAACTTCACGTTCTACGCGCCCATGCTCCAGGAGTTCACTTTCGAGGCTGACGAGAAAACGCCCCGGGTCGGCGAGATTGAAAATGTTTGAAAAATCGAATTCTTCGCGCAGCATCTCGCTGGCCTCGTAGCCAAGAATACTGTCGGCCCGCGAATTTGTGTAAAGAATACGCCCATCGGCTATTATACAGACAACACCCGGCAGGTTCTCGGCCAGGGTTCTGAATTTTTCTTCAGAATGGGTCAGGCGGAGCTCAACCTCTTTGCGTTCTGATATATCACGCAAGATAACAAGTCGACAACCGCCCATGGCATGCGCCCTGCTGATTTCGGCTATACAGACCTGCACCCAGCTGCAGCTGCCGGTAGTATTCTTCACCGCGAAATCTGCTTCAAGCAGGCCTAAGCCGACGGTCTGCAGAAGTTCGTCTACTTCGCCGGCCAGATAATCAGACAAGCGGTGACCTATCATCTCAGACGGCGAACCGCCGAGCAGAAGGGCGGCCCGGTCCGTACAGAGGTCGATGTACCCTTCGCTGTCAATGACCACATAGCTTACCAGCAGAGAATCAAGCAATGTCCCAGAGTGCGAAACGACAGGGTTGCCTTTATCGCGCTCCCAGTGGCTGAAACCTATGATACCGCCACTGACTTTACCGTTTTCGTCGGCAACCGGGCGCCCGATGATGCGATACAGCATGAAATCGTCCTCGCCCCGGGCAAGCCTGATCTCACCACACGCAGAATTCCCGTCGAGCACCCGGCGGATAACGTCTCGTAAAACAGCTTCATCATCTACATGCAGAGCCGACATGAGCCAGTCAAAAATCTGGTCGGGAACGGCGGGGCAACCCACCAGAGCTGGATCACTGCAAAAGAATTCAGGCTGAAATTCATCTGCGCTGCTGTCAAAATAACAGACAAGATCAGCCAGAAAACAGCCGGCACGAACAAATTCCGCCCTGAATTTTTCTTTGACAGAGCGGCTGTGTACGGCCTGACCCGCCAGAACTTTCATGTGGTTTTCCCCGTCACTCTATTATTATTTTAACAGAATAATATCTATCCTGATACGCTCACCATAGAGACGTTTAATGTTTTATTATTTTGGCAACTCGCCTTGACACCTTACCCGATCATTCTTACAATTTAGAGTACGGTTTTAATCGCGTTGCGGGAGGGATTTATGTTAAAAAGCATGCAGCTAAAGGCCTTGTCTGGTCTTCTGTTGTTCGCGATACTGTTCATCATTTCTGACGTAAATGCAGGTGTGCTTTCCGATATCAAGCTGTGGGTATCTGAACAGGCCAGTATCAGGCAGCATTCCAAAGCCATCGCTGCTGAAGTAAAAACCCTGTACCGCGAACGCAAGTCGATTCAGCGCTTCGCCGAAGGCGCAAGCAATCTGATCAAAGTCTACCAGTCGATCAGAAACAAGAATCTTAAAAGCAATTTTCCGCAACTGCTTGATATCGCAAAGTCGATCAGCCAGGTGGTGACAGAATTCAGCAATCTCGCACCCAAAGCGGAAACCATGTATAAAAAAGCCCAGCCAAGCATGAAGTATTTTGCTGAGCTCGCCGATCAGACGCAGACCATTCAAACCGTTAAGAAAAAAATAGTTGTAAAGACCTTTTCAGAAAACCGCCTGATGAGCCTGGCCGGCGCCAATGGCTGGAACCGGGTTTTTGATGCGGTTAAGGAAAACCCGATAAATCTCTTCAAGTGGGGCAGGCTGAGCGACGAATACAAACTCGGTAAAATTGAAGGGCAGTATCCGCTCAAATGCGCTCAGATAGCTTTTGAAGCTTCCGGCTACTATTTTGCCGCCAAAGAATCGATGCAGGATCTGCTCGGAATACAGTCAGAAATCAAAGGTATCTTAGGTGGAGATCTCAATTCAATTCTGAACCTTGGCAATACTGTCAACAAGATTCAGAATTCGGGTGATTCGATTGAATCCATCGGAGAACTGGCCCAGGAAGGC
>CAZMWO010000411.1:0-3747 GCA_964569565.1 uncultured bacterium
CTGTCGAGAGCACGGGTAACAAGACATAGCTTGCTGCTTGAATCTACGCAACATAGGCAATGCCAACTAAGACTGAATCTTTACGTCAGATTTACTTTACAAAAACGAGGTTCAATATGTCTTCTGATGCGGAATTTGTTGAATTTATCGTTGATCAGCTGCGGGATGTTAAGGGTGTCAGCTGCAGGAAGATGTTTGGCGAGTATGCCATTTACTGCGGCGGCAAGGTCGTCGCCCTGGTGTGCGATAACCAGCTGTTTGTCAAACCGACGGCAGGCGGGCGCGCTTTTATCGTTGAGGTGGTCGAGGGCCAGCCTTATCCGGGGGCGAAGCCGAATTTTCTCATCGACGGCCAGTTCGAAGATCGCGACTGGCTGTGTGAGCTCATCAGAATCACCACTCAGGAACTGCCCGAGCCGAAGCCGAAGAAAAAGCCGGCGAAACCCTCTGCAAAGGCAACGCCGGCCGGTAAAGTGAAAAAGTAGCTGATGGTTAGGTCTTGATGAAGGTGCCGGATTCGAGTTCGCGGAAAGCCAGGTCGAGTTCGGCCTGGGTGTTCATGACGATCGGGCCGCCCCAGGCGACTGGTTCTTGCAGCGGCGGCGCCGACAGCACGATGAAGCGCAACTCTTCGTCGCCGGCGGTGATGCGCAATTTTTTGCCGGGGCTGAACAGCAGAGCGACCTTGTTGCCGTAGACCTGGCCAGATTCGGGATCGAAGCTGCCGGAACCGAAAAATGTGTAAGTGTAAAGCGTCTGATCTTCAGCCGTTGCCAGCTCCCAGGTCGAGCGCGCCGGCATTTTGACGTCCATATACAGAGGTTTGATGTAACGGCCGGTGAATGCACCGCTGCGGCCGAGGTGTGTGCCCGAAATCAGCCGCACTTCGCAGCCCTGATCGGCTATTACCGGCACATTTGCCGAAACGATGTCGCCGTAGGCCGGTGGCGCCATCTTGTCTTTCGCTGGCATATTCAGCCAGATCTGCACGCCGATCATGCGGCCGGGCGGCTGCGGCATTTCCTGGTGGATGATACCGCTGCCGGCGGTCATCCACTGGCAGTCGCCGTTATAGATGTTGCCCTTGTTGCCGAGGCTGTCGCCATGCTCGACGTTTCCCTCGATCAGATAGGTTATCGTCTCGATGCCACGGTGCGGGTGCCACGGAAAGCCCTTGATGTATTGTTCCGGCAGCGAGTTATCAAAAGCGTCCATCATCAGAAAGGGGTCGAAATCAGCAACATCGCGGCTGCCAAATACGCGCACCAGCCGCACCCCGGCTCCGTCAGTCGTTTCCATACCCTTTACGATCCTGGTTATCGATCGATATTCCTGCATTCTGATACTCCTTAAAGGTTAATATTGCGCGGTATCTGATAAATTATACTACAGTGTCTCAGCCATCAGTTTTATTATTGACCGGCTGGCCTGGGTAGATTATTCTTTGATATGCAGCACGGAAACAAAGTCGTAGATATTAACACGGCGGCCTGGCCGGCAGAGGCATTTATAAAGGGAGAATTCGGGGAATGATAAACATAAAAAGCAAAGCCAGAATGGCTATCGTCATCGTTATCATTATCTATGTTTTATTGCAGGGTTATCGCCTGCTGACGCTTGGCCTGGACCTCAAGGCAACCTTTCTTAAGACCGGACTGTTGCAGAGGTCTGAGTATGCAATTCAGAATATTCCAGCTTCATCGATTGTCGATCCTTTGGCGCTGCTAGATGGGCTCATACCACCGGTGGCTTCTGGAGCCTTTACGCAGATGAGTAATCTGGCCGGCGAGAAAAGTGGCGGCGCTTTTTTTGCGCCGGAAGAAGATATCAAAGCCTGGCTTGCCAATGTTCACGATCTCGATGCCAGAACGCAGGCAATATGTGATAGATTGCAGCGAGTGCTCGCGTCTTTTCCCGTTGCAGCGCCGGAGTCGTCAGAAAAGCTGTATTTTGTAGGTACTATTCCATACGCATCGACCAGAACGGGTGTGCGTTTTTTTCCGTTGCTGGCGTGGGAAGCCGCGCGACAGGGAAATTCGCAGCAGGCTCTGTTGACGGCATACACTCCAGCGGTTGTTGGAGCGACCCTTGAAATTTACGAGACGCAGACTGGAGCTCTTTCTGTATTGGGTCACGCTCTCGGTGGAAGTATGGGGCAACTGACCGGCAGTCTGTTACGCGAACTCGCTCCAATGCTCAAACTCAGTAAAGAAAACGCTATTGAGGTTCTGCAAAGATCAGGAATTCTTGTAAGCGCCTTTCCCTCGCCGGAGCGCGCGCTGGTCAACGAATTCAACTTCTGGCCGACTTTTGCCCGCAGATGGCAGACAGCTATAGAAAGCGGCGAAGCCATGAAGGTGGTCGGAAGAAATCCTCATGCACTTGTCGGACTCTTCAGAGATCAGGCAGTCATCGATTCTTATCTTATGCCGATTATGAGCAGCTTCCGCCAGGTCTGTGCCGAACCTTACCCGCAGGCAACTCGACGCCTGGCTGAAATTCGTGCTCTGACAGAGCCTTTAAAACGATATACCACGAAATTCGGCCTGCATTTTTTCAAAATGGGATTTATGCCGGAAACATCTTACCGTGAAATGCTGCTTGGAATGTTGTTGCCGAATCTCGATGTGCTTTATATTACAGCGGTCAAGACCAGAGCGATGCTGAGCGGTGGGGCGCTGGCGATTGCTTTACATGCCTTTCGTCAGGAAAATGGCACCTGGCCGGCCGATCTGGGTGAAGTCGCATCCTGGCTTGGCGTGCCCTCTCTGCCGCAAGACCCGTTCACCGCAGCCGCCTGGAGTTACAACGCTTCAGAACCCTCGCTGCTGAGCCCGGGCCCGGATCTTCAGACCGGCACGCCCGACGACCTGCAGTTCCTCAAGGTTCCCCGCTGACCGATGTGCTGTGTCCGGAGAACCTTCCTCACAGATCCGCCGGCAGATTGCAAAAGGCGAGTGACAGCATGATTCTGAAAAAGTGTAGGTAGATCAGGGGAAGTGTGCGTTCTTTTAAAGAAACTGATAGAATATCAGGGGGGGATTTCTGCCTGAATGAAAATATTTGTCATGACCTTTTTTATCAGTTTTTCACTGCTGATTGGCAGTTACATACTGTTCATGAACCTCTCGTTGCCCGATCCGGTTCTTTCGCAAAAGAAACTGCTTGACGCCATTGTTCGTGATGATGTTGAAACAGTGGCGCAGCTTCTCAGCAAAGGTCAGAAAACCGGGTTTGCAATTGATTACAGCTTTGAACTGCCGACAGACAGCATCTATCGTTTTTATGCCAGCGAAACAACTATGCTTTACAACCCGATTTCTCTGGCTATCGTTGCCGGAGCAGAAAAGTCGTTGCCATTAGTTCTGGCTGACACAAAAGATATAAAAATGCTTAATGAGCTTACTGCAAGTCATTATAAAAAAGATGGCCAGCTGGGGAAAAGCAGTTACGATCTTCTTGCTCTTGCCATCAGAACCGACAACCATAAACTTCTGCGCCAGCTTATCGCGGCGGGACTCAAGCCGGAACGCCAGAATTACCTGGTAGTCGCGTTTTTCGTCGGCAGAAAAGAATCGGATTATAAAAAATTTTCCCGCGAGATGCTCCTTGAAACCCTGCGCCGAAGATCGGCAATTATTGTAGAACTTATCAACAGCGGGCAGACGATCGGCCAGCGTTTGCCTGTCCCATTTCCCGTGCCAACTGCTGTAGAAATGTTCTTCATGCTTGCCGGAGCGCTCATGG
>CAZMWO010000412.1:0-3746 GCA_964569565.1 uncultured bacterium
TCGCAGATTGGCGCAGATTTTTTTAGGAGGCCGCCCTGCTTCGCTCTAACGAGCTACGCAGGGTAAACAGGCCGGGATTGGCGGGCCTGGTGCCGAGAACGAGAGCTGGTGCTGTAAGGAGGTTTCGAGTACGAGGACGATTACGATTACGATTACGATTACGAGCACGAGATCAGGGGGGGAACAGAGAGAGATGGTAGCACCATGCGGGGTGGTTGGCAAGAAGATTGTTGTGGGTCAGATATCAGAGAATTTTTAACAGGGTAGCAGAGTTTATTTGAGGCGGAGAAAATAGTCGTTGCTCTTTTTCCTGAATTCGGCTATTTTCTTGTTTAAGAAAGCGCGGGATTTCAGGAAAATGCCAACAGAAAAACAAATAATTGAACGGATAGCAGAAGGTAATCTTGCACTACCTCCTTTGAAAATTCGATTGCTGAAGAATAAGTCAACCTCAGAAGATAACCTGTTCAACACTTCCGTTATCGAAGTTGATTGGCGAGGGAAGAAAACAAAGTTTGCTGTTACATTGAAGTCTATTTCAACTCCCAAAGCATTTCAGGCCGCTCTCAACCAGCTCAAACTGATGTCACCACCCGGAGACTATGGTTTGATGTTGATCATGCCTTTTCTTAACGACGATCAACTGCACGAACTCGAAAGTAATGGGCTCAGTGGCATTGATTTATGCGGCAATGGTGTCATCATAGCGCCCGGCACGTTTGCTGTATTTCGAAGCGGAGGCAAGAACCTGTTTCCTTCCTCTGCTTTGATAAAAAATGTCTATCGGAAAAACAGCTCTATGGTAAGCAGGGCTTTTCTCGCTCTACCCAATTACAACACGGTTCAGGAAATTTGCGAGGAAGTTAACAGGCGCAATTTGCTGATTTCCAGCTGGAACAAGACTCCAATGAGTATATCGACTGTCTCCAAGGCCCTTAAAACCTTGGAGAACGATTTGATAATAAGTCGTGAAAATGCTATCTGCCTTTTGCAGCCGGACAAACTTCTTGATAAGCTCAGTGAATACTACTCTCCTGTTGTTATCAAGAAAGCAATACGCCTGAAACTCATGGTTGAAAAGGAATCAATGACACAGGCTCTTCGAGAAGCAGCACAGCAGGCCGGGCTGCCACTGGTGGTCACGGGAGCTTCTTCTGTTTCGCAATATGCCGTGATGCAACGTGGTGATGTGCTATCTCTATATTGCCCGCGTATTGAAAAAATAGCAGAAATGCTGCCCGGCAGCCAGTCAGATCGCTTCCCCAATCTCGAACTTATCGAAACTGAAGACGAAACAGTTTTCTTTGATGCGAGAGAACAGGAACATTTCAGATGGGCCTCGCCCATTCAGGTTTACCTTGAATTGATGGCAGGCGATAAAAGAGACAGAGAAACAGCAGAGCAGTTAAAAACCTTGATCGTAAAAAATGTTTCAAATAGAAAGCCAGGATAACCATGCTGCCAAACCTTACAACAGCTCTACTCGACTTACTTCATGAGGTGCAAGAAACTGAAGTTAAACTGATAGTTGGCGGCGGCTTTGGTATATTCCTCAGAACCGTGCGCGTGCAGCGATCAGGCGAAAGAACGCTACTACAGGAAACGCCTGAGGCCCGGTCTACAAATGACCTGGATCTTTTTCTGCGGCCAGAACTACTGATCGATGCGCAAAAACTTAAACCCCTGGCGGAAGCTCTGGTCAGGTTGAATTACCAACCTGTTCGCGGAGCCGAGAAATACCAGTTTCTGAAAACCATTACAAATGGCACCATTGCCAGCAGTCTTAAAATTGATATTCTAACCGGCCCTGTAAGCCACTTTAATGGAACAAGCGTGAAAGCAGATAAGCGACGGGCCAGGCCGAACCCCTCGATCGATCTGCACGCTCACCCCACCGACGAAGCCCTGACCTTAGATAGAGGCCTGCTTCCAGAAACAATTACTGGCGTTCTCAGCTCAGGGCATCCATGGAAAGCAGAGGTTTTTCTGCCAAATGCCTACACATTTCTGATGATGAAGCTTTTTGCATTCAGGGATCGACTGGACGACAAAAACAAGCAATTTGGAAGTTACCATGCATTGGATATGTACACCATCCTGGCAACAACGACTGAACGAGAATGGGCCGCCGCTTGTGACATTCGTGATTCATGTTCAGAAGAAACCATGGTAATTGAAGCTGGAAAATTGATAAAACAACACTTTTCAGCTCAAGACCAATTCGGAATTCTTCGCTTGAAGGAAAGCCTGTATTATCGCCCTGAACTGCAAATCAGTGATTTCATGTCAATCTTACAGGAATTGTTCCCATCTGTCTGACTATGCCGCGATAGACGAGGCCGGCGGTGCTGGTGTTGCAAAAAGATGATAAAGGGTTGCTCATTCATGTTGTCTGGGGGATTCCCAAAGACAAAAAGCGGCCGGCAGTGATTGTAACTGCTTATCGGCCTGACCCGAAGTTATGGTCAAAAGACCTGAAGCGGAGATTGAAAAAATGAACAGGCGACAGGAAAAATTTATTCATGTTGGCAATTTTGTAGCCAGGGTCGAAGTAGATCTCGTCTATACTGAAGACTCCTGGTCTCCATGCCTCACGCTTGAAGACGCACAAAGACTTGACAAAATTCGCAAGGCGTTGCAAAAGGGCGATATCAAAGCAGCTGCGCAAAACGCACAAATTTTCCAGCTGACACCTGTAACTAAAGCTGCTTAAAACAGCCTTTTTCCGCGTGGCTGCAAGAGTCGCCCAGCAGCACAAATTTGGGCCAGGCTGGTGTTTGCGCATGCACTTTCCCTTAAATATCTTGAAACAAAACTCAGGTGCATCGCGCCTCGTCGATCAAGGTCGGTGAGCAGGCCGAGGTGGGCATTGTTGCTGCCGGGAACAGTGGCATTGCGGCACCATTAAAACTAACGTGCAGCAATAATCTGGCTGATCTCTTTGCGAAACTCTTCAAATACCGTAGTTGCTTTGTCTGCAAGCGGCGACATGCGTTCCGGAACTAGATCCAGAGCGTAACCATGTGCAAAAAAATGCCTGAAAGCAAGAAAAAGCTACAGGTCCACTGACAGGTTTTCACTGATTACATTCTGCTCGACGGCAATACACAAAAGATCCCGATGTGACGAAGATCCTGAAGGAACAGCCAGGCCAATTGCCCGGATCGACTGCTTCAATACATTTTCAACGCCATTATAAAAGTTGTGTAATAAAGCGGCCACTCCGGCCAGTTCCAGCTCGGAAAGCTCATTCAGCGGCCTGTCAGGAAAAGCTGCCAACGTTCTCTGTATAGCCTCGAATTCGGCTGCAACTCTCTGACGATAATCAGGCATCGAGAGGAATCCCTTCGCGTATTATCAGATCATTGAACATGCTTTTTCGAGAAAGGTCTACAACATCTACCGGTTTCGACATGGCAAGCATCAGCTCACCATAAAAAGCAAAAAAATCTTTGTCGGCAATGCCTTCAACCGCGATATCAATATCATTGTATTCGCCACTGTCGCTGATTGCCGAGCCGAAAAGCAGAACCCTGGTTGCATTATACTTTCTGGCCAGACTCTGCACGGTTTTCTTGTCTTTTTCTGTAATCATATTGCAATGATATCACTCCGGGAGAATTGATGGCAACCGGCAGATTTCTGGTTTTCCGAAAGAGACACATTCTGCCCTTGTCTGGTCGGCTGGCAAATTTACGCAAGATTACAGCTGAAAACAACAAAGATTTAAGGATTGAAATTACTTC
>CAZMWO010000413.1:0-3743 GCA_964569565.1 uncultured bacterium
GAAACAGTTTGACAATTGTTTTGCCGAGCTCATCGAGACGCTCGAAGTTTTCCATTATCGGTTCGAGAAATGACGGGTTGCCAAGGTCGAATTCAGTATTGAATGAAATTCCGAGCTGCATCGGGTAAACCAGTATGAAATTGTTGCGGTTGAAATACTTGTTGAGATATTGCGGAATTCTGGCCATGTTGGTGTTGTAAGAAAGATGACCTTTGCGGCTGAGAATGATCATCAGGCTGTCATCTGGTTTGAAATCGCGTGACAGAATCAAAAAATCGTCCCATTCTGAGAATTCGATAAATTCAGCTTCAATCGGAAAGCGCTGATGTATTTCCTTGAGATATTCTATGGTGCGTGCCGGCGCGTAAAAAACCAGCCTGGAGCCGGTATTGCGGCCGATGTTCCAGACTTTGGTCATCCAGAACGGAAATCCGATTTCGCGCTCAGCATTTTCAGGTACTATGACGATATCGCGTTTTATCGTCGAAAGAGGCTGTACCGGCCGATAAATCATCGTTGTCGTATTACAACGTGCGAGAATGCCTTCGGTAACGTTACCGAGAAAAGATTCTGATAAATCCTTCTGATGATGCAGGCCCAGAATCAGATCAGTGATCTTGTGCTGTCTGACTATGCCGGTTATGGCGTTAACTATGTTCAGATCATAGCGCAGAAGTCGCTTGAGCTTTGTGTCGGTCGCCGCCGCCGCTTTTTTGGCGAGATCGAGAATTTTGTTGGCATCGCGCTCGGCCATTTCATCGCTGCTGGTGTGGTCGATGACGGTCAGGGCATACAGGCCGGCGGTATTGGTTCTTGACTTAACTGTAACGCTGAAATTAACCAGTTCTTCTGCATTCTCGAGATAGCCGATGGGTATCAGTATGTGTTCCTCGGTGGTGGCCCGGTTCGACTTTTCTTCGAGGTTTTCATCGAGTGCTATGTTTTCGGCGCCTTTCTGGGCCGAGAACGAGGCGATGGTGCAGGTCACCAGAATCATCAGAACCGTGCCGTTCAATATGCTTTCGCTGAGAAGGCGAATTGGCTCGCCTTCTGGTGTCTGCCCGAGAACGACGTTATAGCCAACCAGCACTGCAGCGAGGGTGGCCGCCGCCTGCGCGTTGCTCAGACCAAAGATCAGGCGCCGTTCATCGATGCTGAAGCCGAAGGTTTTCTGGGTCAGCCAGGCCGCCAGATATTTCGAGAGGGTGGCGATTATGCACATCGTTACAGCTGTGTTAACAGTGGCGAAATCCTTGAAGAAGGCCTGATAATTGATGAGCATGCCTACACCGATCAGAAATATCGGTATGAAAAGGGCATTGCCGACAAATTCGATGCGGTTCATCAATGCCGATGTGCGTGGAATAAGGCGATTCAAGGCCAGCCCGGCCAGAAATGCCCCGATGATCGGCTCGACGCCGGCCAGTTCCACCAGAAAAGAAGCGAGAAAAACCATGGCAAGAACGAAGTTGTATTGCGAAATATGATTGCTGAAACGCTTGAAAAACCAGCGCCCGATTGCCGGAAACAGCAGAATGATTACCAGTGTTATCAGGGTGAACGAAAGCCCCATGCGCAGCCAGAAACCTTCGGTGATATGGCCCGTTTTAACGCCAACAACCGCGGCCAGAACCAGCAGGGCCAGAGTGTCGGTGATCATGGTGCCGCCGATGGCTATTGTTACCGCCCGGTTCTTGGTCACCCCGAGACTGCTTATCAGAGGGTAGGCTATCAGAGTGTGTGAGGCGAACATACTGGCGAGCAATACCGATGTCGCCAGGCCGAAATCAAGATAATACAGGCCGGCGAGAGTTCCCAGCAGCATCGGAATTGAAAAAGTGTAGAGGCCAAAAACGATGCTGCGCCCGCTGTTCTTCTTGAACTCGGCCATATCTATTTCGAGGCCGGCCATGAACATTATATATAGCAGCCCGACCGTGCCGAAAAGCACTATCGAGCTGTCGCGCTGCATCAGATTCAGGCCGTGCGGCCCGATAATGGCGCCGGCAATAATCATACCGATCAGGTGTGGAATCTTGAGACGGTTGAGCAGAAGTGGCGTGCCGAGAATGATGAACAGAAGCAGTGAAAAGATCAATACCGGATTATGCAGCGGCAATGTCAGTTCACTCATTATCGTAAAATCCTCTTCTAACAGAATACCAAGCTGAGTCTAGGTTAACAGCAGGCGCTTCAAATTTCCAGCTTCTTGAACGGCACGCCCGGGATCTTTGGCCATGCAGATTTACAGAAGCTGATTAACAACGACAACCCTGCTAAGAACGACGACCGCGGAACGCGATGGCAACACACCGGTATCTCATGCAAAAAAAATGCTGCCCTGCGGCAGCATATAAAAAGTTTTTGCAAAGTCTGTCATTCAGGTATGGCGATGACAACGCCGTTTTGTTCTTCGATTCTGAATCCGGCTCCGGCTTCAGGTGAATATCTGCCGTTGGCTTCGCTGACCTTCACAGCCCAGCGATAACGGTGATCCTTCTTCAGCCAGCCTTCATCAAAGCCGATATAACCGCTAAGAGTCGAGACTCTTTCCCAGACAGTCTTTTGTTCTGTCAGGTCGTAGAGTGAGATTGCCGCATATCTGGCCGGAGTTTTCCAGGTGAATATGGGTTTGAGAGTTGCGCCGACCGGCGAGAGAGCCAGCTGGGCCGGAGCCTGTGGAGCATTTCCGGAGATAACATCGCCGATTTTCAGTTCAACTGTGAGATTGCCGGCCATCGGCACTTCGGGGTGCTTGGGCAGGCGCACTTTTACATAATAAAAGGTCGGCGTGAAAAGTTCGCGTTCGATAACCAGTTTGCCCATGCGCAGGTCGAGGTTGCGGGCAACGAAAACGCGGCCCTGCATGGCTGCTTCTTCGGGCAGGTCGATGCGGTGTTCCCAGCTTTGCGGCTGTTCGCCAATCTTGAGCTGGTGGAAAAAATTCTTCTCGATGGTCTGAGCCTGAGCGGTCAGACAGGTGAGGGCAAAACAGAGGGCCAGAAACAGAATTAGTTTGCTTCGCATGATTGTCTCTCCTTGATCCGTGATCACCACTATACTCTACGGCCTGGCAGCAGCTGCCGGCAAGGTACAGTTGTCGGACCGGCTAAAGCTGAACTGCTGCTGATTGCAGGGAAAGTGGACTGCTCTGGTGTTACATGAAATATGCAAAACCATCAGGGCATGATCAGGCAGGGCTTAGCGGGAAAGGCTCACTCAACCACGCGAGTATTGCAGACCTTGTCGTAAAATGTCTTTTTTTCGCCGACAAAAACCATGGCGGCGCCGACAAGTACGAAGTTGGATACCAGAAACAGCAGGCTGCGCTTTGCCACCATCGCAAAGGAAAGATCGGGAAGACCGTTCTCGTTGACTACTGCTGTACCAACGGCGATCTGGCCGGGCGAAGCCTGTTTGATTTTCCAGAATACAACAAAATAAAGCCAGAAGAGAGCTATCGGATATCTGAAATTAAAAGACAGCAAAGATTCGAGAAGGCCCGGGTCGGCATATTCAGGGGTTCCGAATAATATGCTCTGAAGCGGCCACCATGCAACTTTCAAAACCACTGATATAACGATAAGAATTGCCATGTCGATGAGTCCGCTCTTAAAGCGCGCGGCAATCGAAGCGTCATTGAGCTGTTTCTTCTTTTCGAGAACGGTTTGCTGACCAAAAGTTTTGGCAAGAGACTTCTGTACCTTGCCGATATGGTGCGAGGCTTTGTTTATATTGTCGCC
>CAZMWO010000414.1:0-3700 GCA_964569565.1 uncultured bacterium
TATACTGCCCGACAGCTGTAGCTCTGACGCAGCCAGCACCTCATCGAGGTCAAGCGCTTCCAGCGCTATAGCCTGATCGCCGCAGCGGATCGATATGTCGTGAATAAAAACCCCGATCCTGGGATCGGGACTGGTTGATTCTTGCAAAATCAGTCTTTGTCCTTGGCGAAGATTTTGTCTTTGACGCGGGTCTTCTTGCCAACGCGAGCACGCAGATAGTAGAGCTTGCCACGGGCAACCTTACCATGGCGCAGCAACGAGATGGTTGCGATGCTGGGTGAATGCAGCATGAAGGTTCTCTCGACGCCAACGCCGTAAGAGATCTTTCTGACGGTGAAGTTCTCGCGCAGACCGCTGTTGCGGCGCGAAATCACAACGCCTTCAAAAGCCTGCAGGCGTTCTTTTTCACCTTCACGGACCTTGATTTCCATGCGAATGGTGTCGCCGGGAAGAAAGGCAGGAACTTCCTGCGCGTTCTTCTGATAATTTCTTTCGATACTTTCGATTACGGGATTCATAACTGAAACTCCTTCCGGAATGATTTTAACTTGTTAAATGACCACTTCTAGCTCAGCATGCTCTGCAGAGCCTCTCTGTCAGATTCTGACAGGTTCGCGGCCGCGAATACATCAGGCCGGCTGACAGCTGTTGTCAGCAACGACCGGCAATGTCTGAACTCTTCGATATCGGCATGATTACCCTCTTGCAATACGGCCGGAACTTCGTGGCCCTCCCAGGCGGCGGGGCGGGTGTATTGCGGGTGATCGAGCAACCCTTCGTAGAAGGAATCCTGTTCGACCGACTCCTGCCGGCCTACGGTGCCGGGAATCATGCGTGACACAGCGTCAACAACGGTCATGGCAGCGATTTCGCCGCCGGTCAATACATAGTCGCCGATTGACAGTTCGAGGTCAAACTCGCTGACAATACGCTCGTCAAAGCCTTCGTAGCGGCCACAGACCAGGATCAGCCGGTCATACAAAGCCAGCTCCTTTACCAGTTTCTGATTTAGCGGTATCCCCTGCGGGGTCAGCCCGATAACCGGGCCGGGAGCGGCCAGTCGGCGCACATCTCTCAGGCAGTTCACATGCCCGGACCACCGCCAAAGGCTGTATCGTCTACCGTCCGGTGTCGGCCATCGCCATATTCTCGAAAATTGTGCAGCACTATTTCGACAAGGCCGTTTCTGACAGCCGACCCGAGGACGCTTTCTTCAAATACTTTGTCAAAGAGCGCGGGCAGAAGAGTTACGATATCTATGCGCATCTCATTCTACCGGAACATGAAACGCAACCGGCTCCACCAGCCTTATTTGTCTGGCCTTACGGTCGACAGAGCTGATAAAGATTTTTTTGAAGGGTATCATGACTTCTGATCCGTCGCCGGTTTTAACAACCAGATACGGGCAGGCCACTTCCACTTCGAGAGAGACTGCAACACCGGAAACCTCGCCATCAGGCCCGATTACCTGCATTCCTGCCAGTTCGTCGGGGTAGAATTCACTGTCATCATTCAACGGCTCCCGCTCCGACCTTGGAATAACCAGCAGGGTATTCACAAAAGGCGCAGCAGCATCACAGTCATCGATGCCGGCAAATTTCACCTCGATCGCATCGCCGGAAAAATGCTCGCGCCAGTCTTCGATTTCGACTGGCTCGGGCTCTCCCGTCAGCCTTTTGACCATAACCTGGCTGCCGGGGCTGAAGCGCTCAGGATAATCGGTGTTCATACCGATTCTGATCCAGCCCTGCAGGCCGACAGTTCTGCGAACTTTGCCGATAACGAGCCAGGAGTCTTCTGTGGCAGAAGCTTCCTGTCGGTTCAGACGCATGATTCGAGGCTGCGACATGGGTCGATGTTTCCAGTTGTCAAAGAACGGGCCTTGTCAGACCAGCTCCATAATCACCTTTTTGGTGCCGGTATTGGCTGAAGACCTGATGATGGTGCGCAGGGCATTGATAGTGCGACCTTTTTTGCCGATTATCTTGCCCGAATCTTCGGGGTTCACCTGAACCTCAAAAACTACGGTGCCATCACCCTCGATCGGGGTTATCACCACTTCTTCAGGGTGCTCGACCAGGGCCTTCACCAGCTTTTCAAGCGTTGCCTGTACAGTCTGAGTCATAGGTTACCTCTGCACGCTCAGGCGCGCTTGGTCCAGACCAGTTTAACTGTACCGTTTTCAGCCTTCTGCTGAGTCTTAACTATGCCACGCTGGCGAAGAATGTTCTTAACAGTCTCGGTCGGCACGGCGCCGTCATTGAGATACTCAAGAACGGTTTCTTCTTTGAGGTCGACGATCGGCTGCTCAGTCTGCGGAGCATAGTGTCCGAGGTTTTCGAGCGTCTTTCCGTCACGGCTCTTGCGGCTGTCGAGAGCCACGATGCGGTAACAGGGTCTATGCTTGGTGCCAAGCATTTTCAATCTGATAGAAACGGCCATTTTAAAAACTCCTTGCTGATATTCTGAAAACCGCTTGCGCGGCGTTTACATTCCAAAAAACTTGGCAAACTTGCCCTTGCTGCGTTTGCCGAGACTGCCGAGCTGCTTCATCATCTTGCGCATCTGCGCAAACTGCTTCAGCAGCTGGTTTACATCCTGAATCGTGTTGCCGCTGCCGTCGGCGATGCGCTTGCGGCGGGAACCATCGATAAGATCGGGAGAATTGCGCTCACGCTCGGTCATCGAAAGGATGATCGCCTCGAAGCGCTTGAATTTTTTGTCGTCGAAGGAAAATTCTGAAAGGTTGCCGGCTGCCGAAGAGAAGCCTGGAATCATACCAAGAAGCTGATCGAGCGGCCCCATTCGTTTGATCTGATTGAGCTGATAGAGAAAGTCGTTGAAGTTGAATTCGGCCTCGAGAACCCGCTTCTCGATTTCCTTCATCTTCTCTTCATCCATGTTCGCCTGAGCTTTTTCAATGAGCGAAAGCATGTCGCCCATTCCCAGTATTCTCTGGGCCATGCGGTCGGGATAGAATGGTTCGAGAGATGAAGACTTTTCGCCGATACCTACGAACTTGACCGGCTTGCCGGTCACTTCTCTTATCGAAAGCGCAGCACCACCGCGGGCATCGCCATCAAGTTTGGTGAGAACGATACCGGTCAGCTCAAGCAGTTCGTTAAAACTCGTTGCGCTGTTCACGGCGTCCTGACCGGTCATGGCATCGACGACCAGAAGTATTTCATGCGGCTGAACCGCTTCTTTGATACCCTTAACCTCATCCATCATCTGCTCGTCTATGTGCAGACGACCGGCGGTGTCGATGATAACAACGTCGTAATCCCGGTTCTGTGCGTGTTCGATCGCTTTTTTCGCGATATCGGCGGGGCGCATGCCGGGCTCACCGGTGAAGACTTCCATGCTCAACTGGTCGCCAAGAACCTGCAGCTGCTTGATGGCGGCCGGACGATAGATGTCACAGGCAACCAGCATTGGATTCTTCTTTTCGTCCTTGCGAAGATGCAACCCCAGTTTAGCTGAAGTAGTAGTCTTGCCGGACCCCTGAAGACCTGCCATCAGAATGATGGTCGGCTTTTTGGAGGAGATGTTGATCTTGGCGCGGTCGGTGCCGAGCAGCAGAGTCAGCTCTTCAAGAACGATCTTTACCACATGCTGGGTAGGAGTAAGGCTCTTGAGAATTTCAGCACCGAGACACCGCTCTTTTACACGCTTGGTAAAGTTCTTAACGACCTTAAAG
>CAZMWO010000415.1:0-3689 GCA_964569565.1 uncultured bacterium
GTCTATGACGTAAATTTTGCGCCGACCCTGCGACTGCTCAAAGAACGCGGCTATCTCGACATGATCCGTTCACATCTTCCCGACGACGAGAAGGTGACCGAGCTGTTCGACTGCGTGAACAACTACATCGAACAACGCCTGAACAACGCTTATATACAGCGTTCTTAGAACTCAACTATCCAGACATACTTGCGATAATATTTGTCTTGCGGGTTTTTGGCGATGGCAAACAGGGTTGCCAGTTTTTTCCCGTCGAATGGCGAGAGCAGCAGCTCATTTTTGTCGTTTAAAGTGACCTTTTGCGGCTTATGATCACCACTGCGCGGCCCTGTACCCGGGAATATGTAAAATTCAAGATGCTCGGGCCGGCGATTTTCGGCAAAGTTGACATACAGTGTATGAAGCCCGGCCAGGTGTATTCTCAGATGCGGAAACTCACAGGTATGAAAAGTGTCATCGGCATAAGGCCCACGCACTTCGAGATCTTCTGTGACATTCTGGCCGAAATAAACTGCATTCGCTGCAAAATTAAGGCGGTCATTTCTGTCCAGAGCCAGCCACATCAGCTTATTTGCCAGTTTTTCCATTCTGGAATGGTAAATGAAGCTCTGATCGTGATCTTCACACTCATGAAACTCATTCAGCGCACTGACAAAATCGGCATACAGGCTTTCGGCAGCATAAACCTGAGTGAGTCCGAGCATCAGAACAAGAATAGTGATTGTGACAGATATTTTTTTCATATTACCTCCACGCGCAGTTTCCAGCGGCCAGTATACAATGTTACGAAGCCGATTGAAAGGGCATTGCATAATTTGCTGAGAAGTGAAATAATATTCACAACCAAAGTCACGGAGCGATACAAAATGAATGACAGTGAATTTCTCGAACAGGTAGAAAAGGCATATCAGCTGCGCAATAAAAGCCCGATACGAGCTCCCGGCGTTCCGATCGGCGTCGCCATGATCAATCTCGGGCTCGACAAGCTCGGCAAGGTCAAAAAACTCGGCGTCGTCGCCGAGGCCAAAGCCTGCCTGACCGACGCGATTCAGGCGCTGACCGGGTGCACTGTCGGTAACAAATATCTGACCATTCATGACAATATCGGCCGCTACGCACTGACTGTCTACGATCGCACCGATGGCCGCGGCGTCAGGGTCTATGTCGATCTCAAAAAGATAGATGCAAAAAAGACGCCTGAACTGCATAAATTCTTTCTGCGGAAAAGAGCCCCGGAAGTCCGCACCGACATGGATGCACGGGCAGCTTCGGCCAAACTGGTCACCGAAGAATTCATGGCCTGTGGCCGCAATATCTTCAGCTGGCAGTGGGTGCGCGTCAAAAATCTCGAAAAAGAAGAGATACTTCCGGTCAAGGTCTGCCCCGGCTGCGGCGAATCCTTTACCTGCGCCGAACGCGAGTCAAAATACTGCATCGTCTGCGCCAAAGAATTCGACTACTACATGTCTGAACAGTAGTTCAGACAGCTTCAGAGAGATCCCAGACTTTTATTTCGTTGCCGTCGGTGGTGAGAAAATATCTGCCATCGGCGCTTTCGGCTACAGCCGTTACCGGCCGGGCATGCGCTTTCATGCTGTCGATGGTCGTGCCGTCCTTAATCGAGACCAGGTCTATTTTCCCCATGACCGGCGTCACGGCAATAAGCCCTTTATCGGCGATAAACCAGGCCGAATACGAGTAGTTCGCAGACAGCTGCTTTTCCCAGAGAAGACTGCCGCTGCTGAGTTCCCACATACAGACCCAGCCAGGGCCGCCGGCGAGCACCTGTGACCCGTCAGGCGAAACCTTCAGCGCACTGAACATTTTGCCTGGCGGCGGCGCGGCAAATTGCCTGATCTGCAGGCTGCTCAGGTCGATAATCTCAAGCGCCGGACGGTTGTTTACCAGCAGAAAACGGCTGTCACGGGTAAAAGCGAGATCATCTGGCTGCAGGGCTTTGGTTGGGCACTCGCCAATGGTGAGGCCTTCCGACAGATTTACCAGAAAAAGCGATTTGAAAGAGATTACCGCCGCAAATCGACTGTCATCAGAAATAACGATAGCCATCAGGCCAGCGCTCGAATCGCCCGAACCCTGCCTGCTCCAGTATGCAACCCCTTCCGAGAGGCTCCAGATTTCTGCCGTGAAAGACGAATGGTATTCACCGTCAAAACCGGTAGACCTGCACCTGCCGATGCCCAGACAGCGGCCGTCTGCGGCAATGGTGATTATGCTGAGCGGCTCACCGGGTATGTCATAAATCTTTTTCCCCGTGATAAGATCTTTGATCAGAGTCGAACCTTTCTGATAGATCGATACGATCAGCCTGTTCTTTGGCCCCGGCACCAGCTTTGCACTGGACACCGGGTAACTGGCGACCTGTTCTCCGGTCTCGACACTGCGAGTTTCAATATGTTCGGCAGTCTTTATCACAGCCGAACACCCGTCATGAGCCAGCGGAGAAGCATTGAACCCTGGCCCGCCGTTAAAAGTCCGTAGCAGTTTTATCATCTTATACCTCAGTAAAAACGACTGTAGAGCATGCCGATGCCGGAAGCGAACGCGCCGAATTCACTGCGCAGTTCGAGGCCGGTCGCCCCTGAGGCCGGGCTGCGCCCTGTCTTGAACCACGCGAAAAAGCTGATGTCTGATTCATCAGAGGTGTTGATCTTCCAGACCGGCTGCCAGAGCGTCGAATTATCCACAAGACTGATCATCGCATTGAGGTTGACGCTGCTCAACGGCCCGATCTCGCGGTTTGAGCTGATGACCAGATAATCAGAAGCCCCCAGCTGCATCCAGCCCTGCCGGAAAGGAGTGTTGGCATAGGCCTGCATCAGATCGCCAACCTTGCGGGCGCCAAAGTCCTGATGCAGACCGGCTATGCCGACCCGCCAGTGCTTCGCGATGCTCTTTTCGAAGCCCAGGCTCCAGGAACCGGCCAGATCTTCGGAAAACCCGCCGAGATGTCTGCCTTCAGACGAGTTGCGTTCGAATATGGCCGCTTCGCCCCAGATATTGATGCGCCGACGTTCGCCTTCCCAGCCGATACCAAAGAAATTGCGCTGGCGAAAGCGGCCAGCGAGCGCTTCGACGTCAAATCCCGAAAAAGTATCGCGATAACGCCCGATAACGGCAGAATCCTCTGAGTCCCGTGCTGCGGCGGCGATAAGTTCCATTTCGCCGGTGCTGCCGGCAATTTTTCGGATGCGCAGAGCATCGACGCCGGGTTTGTAGGTGCTGTCGAGATAGCCTGGGTTAAATGGCGCAAGCACATCGAGAACCGGCACAAAATGGCTGGTGCCAAAGCTTACCGGCTGTCGACCCAGCTGAATGTCGAATTCGCCGGCAGTAAAGGCGATTTCACAGCGTTCAAGCTCTGAACTGGCTCGCCATCTGTCGGTATAAGAATGCCTGGCGTCAGTTTTTATCGCTTTGTATCCTGAGCGGCTGCCGGCAACCTGCCAACCCGCCGAAATGGCGTTCTGCTGCTCGCGCGTACTGTACAGCGAAGTCAGCTCAAGTTCTATTTTAAGCCGGTATCTGTCGCTGCGCCGATGATGTATGACGCGCGTCAGCGACTGCAGTGCATATTCGTTGCCGGGCAGCAGTCCTGCTTCTTCGAAGGCCTGCGGGTATTCAGAAAAGTTGGCGATCTGTCGTGTCGCAAAATTTAAATCATCAGCGGC
>CAZMWO010000416.1:0-3687 GCA_964569565.1 uncultured bacterium
CCTGAGTGCTAAGCTTGGTATCTAAAAAGATGATGAATGATGCTGAAGCGATAAAATTGGCACTGCAGGGGCGCGAAGACGGCTTTCGCGGCATCTTCGCCAATCATGGCGATTTTCTGTTCACGCATGCGCTGTACTTTCTGAAAAGTCGCGAACTGGCTGAAGACGCAGTGCAGGAAACTCTGACCGCAGCCTTCAGAAGCCTGGCGACTTTCAGAGGTGATGCGCGCCTGCGCACCTGGCTGTACCGAATTCTGCGCAACAACTGCCTGCGCCTGATCAGCAGGAACCCTGCGTTACAGCAGATAATCGTTGAACCGGCCGGCAAAAGCGCAGAGAACGAGGTTGAGCAGAAAATCGATGTCGCAGATATACTCGACCGGCTGCCAGAGCGCGACCGCAGCATTCTGCTGCTCACCTACTGGGACGAACTGCCGCTCAAAGAAGCTGCCGGGATTCTCGAAATAAGCGAGAACAATGCAAAAATCGTTCTTTTCAGGGCCCGCAAACGTTTCGCCGAACTCTGGCAGAGCCACGGCAGAAAGGAAGGAAACACCAATGAAGTGTGAACTATTTCGCACCTGCATGAGCAATGGAGGCGGCATCGAGAGCGAACTCGAAGAGCATCTCGGCAGCTGCCCTGAATGCGCTGCCTGGCTCGAGCGCGAGATTGCCGAACCACCTCAGGGTCTGACACCGGCGCAGTGGCAGGCGGCCACCGCCCGCTGTTTCCCTGAAAAACTGCCCGAAAAGGCTGCCGAGCAGCCGACCGATGAACCCAAAGGGTTCTGGAACAGCTATTTCCATGGCATGACTTATGGTCTGGTGTTCGGACTGTCGATTGTCTGCGGATTCGCCCTGTTGTCGCTGCGCGAAGACCCGGTAACAGAGAAGCCACTGCCAACTCTGGCCGAGATCAGTTTTATCGAAGGCGAAGCACCTGCAATGCCGGTTTTCTTTGAAAAAAATAAAAGTGATGTAACCTTTATGCAGTACGATGACTCTGAAATGGTGAGTTTTGTTGAATTCGACAACGCAATGACGTTTTTAGAACACGACGAGGAGGAAAAATTATGATTCGCAAATTATCGATCGGCCTGATGGTAATTCTCGCAGTCGCTCTGGTAATGCCGCTTCCGGCGCAACAACCCGCTCAAGGCGGGAACCCTGAACTTGGTCAGGGCAACTCTCCCGGTTTCCCCGGTCAGAGGCCCGGCCAGCCAGGGCACGGAATGCGCCCCGGGATGAGACCTGGCATGCACCCTGGCATGGGACCGCAGGGCGGTGAGGGGGATGATCCTGGACAGCAGGGCATGCCGCCGCACATGGGCGGAATGCGCCGCGGCCCGATGGATCCTGAGATGGAAAAGGAAATGAACCGGCGCAACTCAGTGATGGCAATGGCAGAAGCTCACAAGAACCTGTCATTCGTTTATGAGAAGCAGGGAAAAATTGATGAGGCTGCCACTGAACTCAAGAACATTCTGACTCTTATATCGAATGAGCCAGCGCCCAAAGATGAGCCGGAAGGCGGCAAACGCAGGCTGACCGGCAAACTGGTGCCCGTCTACCATGAAATCGCCCGTCTTTATCTGCAGAACAATAGAACTGAAGACGCTGAAAAAATTATCAACGAAGGCGTCAGCAGATTTGCCGACGATGATCCGGCGGCTGCCAGCAGGCTGCTGCTGCACCTCGGCGAGATCTACAAAAATTCCAATAATCTCGACAAGGCTGCTGAAAACTACAAGCGCATTATTGAAATGAATAAGAAGGTTCTCGACCAGAAATAGACGACTAAATTGACGACAAAAGTGCCCCGGCGTGCAAAAATTTTGCGCGAACGGGGTATTTTTGTTTTATAATGACGTAACGACAGGCGATCGGTTGATGGCCAAAGCAGCCTGGTTGCAGCAGAATCAATGCTCTTTCACATGGAAGCACAAGGAGAATGGCATGGAAACAAGAGGCAAAAAAGCCGGATATTCGCAGAAAGTTCTCTGTGCGCAGCTGCATGCATTATACGACCTGCTGCAGAAACGCAAGGCCGAGATACTTGCCGATCCCGAACTCAATCCCGGTAACGACGAACTCAACGATGAGCTCGAGCAGATTTATCATCGCTGCCGGCTGATTCAGGAATGTTTTGAACAATTCTGCCCAAGCTGACAGAGGATTTTTCAAGGAGCACCGATGAAAGAAAAACTGTTGATCGCGCTTTCCCAGTCACTGAAAGGCTACCTTACCGAATCGAACGCTACACGCCTGATCCAGAAAATACTTCGCACTCTCGAACAGCAGCTGCGTGCCAGCTGCCTGTATATTGCCCAGCAGAACAAAAAAACTTCCTACCTGGACATCACGCATTCGCACAATATCTCGCGTAACACTCTGAATGATTTTCACAAACGAATCGGCAGCAATACTATCGGCAGAATCTTCTTCAAAGACAGTTTCTACATTATCACAAAGGCCGGCAATGCAGATGACTACGAAGAAATGCGCATCGACAGGGACTATGCCATGTGCCTGGCCGCTCATATCGGCTGGGAAGGCCGAACATACGGTTTCATCGCCTGTTACTTCGAAAATGAGATCGAAGTAGATATCGCTACGCGCAACTTCTTTCTGGCGATGGCCGGTTCCTGTTCGGCGGCCCTCGAAAAGGAAGAGCTTCTCAACATGATCTCGGAGCTGCGCCAGTTCGACATAGAAACCGGCATTTATTCGCATCAGTATTTTATCAGAAGACTCGAAAAGGAGATTCACGATACCCAGTTCGAGCCGCACACGCTGGCGCTGATGATTCTCGACATGGATAACTTCAAGTCGATCATCAACCTGTATGGTGAAGAAGCCGCGCACGACGTCTATAAATCTTCGGCTGAGGTGCTCAAAAAGCACATCAGAGGCTGTGACGTGCTGGGCGCACACGGCATCGACGAATTCATCCTTTTCATGCCTGACACCGATGCCAGCAGAGCCGAGCAGATCATTGCCGGATTCAACGCTGACCTGGCCAGCCTCAAATTTACCGACAACAATATCGCAACCTCTTTTTCATGCGGTATCACTCAGCTGCGCGACAATGAGGATGACCTCGAAGAGTTGATCCGACGCGCTCAGGTAGCGCTTTACAACGCTCGAAAGACCGCCGACCGGACGATCAGCATCGAGCTGTAACTTTTACCAGTCTGGCTCGTCGGCGGGTTGCTGCTGCCGGCGACGGCCACGGTTCTGCATCCATTCCTGCAGCTGCCGGGCATCCATGTTGAAAGGATCTTCTTCATCCATTCGCTGCGGCTCGTTGCGATAATGCAGCTGCGCCTGACGCTCGCGCTCCGGCAGACTGGCCACAAGCGCATCGAGCGCCCCGGCGCGCTGTGACGCTTCGGGTTTCTGCGGCTCCTGCTTCTGATCTTCGGCGCTGCCCATCTGAACGTCTTCGCGATTTTTGGAAGGGTCTTCGGCGGCCTGCTCGTTCAGCGGCGATGTCTGCGAGGCATTCCGATCTTCGCTGCCTGACTCAGGCTTTTGCGCCTGCTGCTTGTGCTCGGACCCGGCATAAACCTTCAGCCTTCCGAGCGCCCAGCGGCCCAGGGAATTCTTGGGAAGCATACCCTTTACCGCAAGGCCCATGGCCAGCTCGGGCTTATCCTGCATCAGGATGCGATACTTGGTCTCCTT
>CAZMWO010000417.1:0-3679 GCA_964569565.1 uncultured bacterium
GACATGTCGCCGCGGCTGACATCGGCAACCAGAGTCTTAACAGCGGCCTTTTTGTAGTAATCTTTAACCATGGCTTCCCACATGCAGTTCTTGGCGAAAGCGAGATCTTTGTATTCAGCCGAGAAACTGTAAGAAGAGGTCGGGAAGTAAATCGCGAGACCGGTGGCATTCTTGGTGTTGTAGCCGCTCAGGCCATTGTAAGTAACGGCTTTGGCATAGGCAGCTTCGAATTTTTTGGCGGCAGTCTGAAAGCCTTCGTCGTTGATGCTGGCCTTGGTCAGGGCTACGAAGTGGCCAAGATCGATATTGGTTCGGTAATAGAACTTCTGAACGCGGTTGAGAGCTGATTTGAATTCAGCTGCGAAGTCGCCGGCCATGGTGGCTTTGGCGAAGCCGTTGATGGCATCGGTCAGGTTGTCGAGTTCGCTGCACTTGATGGCAGACTGGGTAGTAGAAGAAGTGCCGGCGCTGCCACCGTTATAGGAAGCCGCATACTGCTTAACGATCATGGTGGCGACCTGTTCGGGAGTCATGCCTTTTTTGAAGTTCTGAATGATTTCGCGGTAAGGATAACCTTCGCCTGGTTCAGTTTCTTCAGAGGCTACGAGGTAGTCGCAACCATCTTTAAGAGCGTAGGCAACTTCCATCATCTGCATGAGGCAGGCGTCGAAGCTGAATACTTCAATGTTCTGACCGATGGCGGCCTTGATTTCCTTCATGGCTACAGTCAGCTGGTTGGTGGTGATGTGGTTGCTCGAAGAATCGTCGTAAGAAATGCCTTTGATCATTTCGCCGTTGGCATTTTTCCAGCCTGAGCCGTGGTTCCAGATGATCGAGCAGTAATTTTTTGCCGGGTAAGCTTTGGCAACGTCGGTTACGAATCTGACATATTCGCGATAATCGCCCATGTCGAGTTCGCCCATTTCTTTAACGACCTGGGGGCCGTCTTTGGTGATATAATTGAGGGTAGCCGGGCCGTGTTCGCGGTCGATCAGGCAGACGATGTTGAGATAATCGTTAGAACCGCCGCCGGCAGCCATTTCCTGCATGTCGCCCACGCCAAAGGAATCAAGATTGTTGTCGGCATTCAGAAAAACCATGAATGTCCATTCTTTGGCGGCAGCCGCACTGGCCGGGGTACAAAGACAGCAGGTGATGAGGAAAATCGCAAATACACTGATTACACGCTTCATTATCGATACTCCTTATACTCTAATACGCTTATACAACTAAAAAATACTCGATACGGATACTACGTTCCTTCATTATAATCATCGAAAAGTACAGTGTCAACGGATTCTAAAACATTTTTTTTGTGGAAGTGAGCAGGCGTCTATTGGGTGCTTCAGAGAAAAATCTGGCGGGCAACCGGTTTGTTGCCGGTTGCCCGCCAATGTTGGTCTTTGTTTGTCTTAGCGTCTTGCTGCTGCGGTGAGCTGGGTGAAGAGAACCTTGAATTCGTCGGCCAATGATGCCGGCAGAGCGTTTTCGGTATACATTTCGTAATTGAGTTCGCGCAGAATGTAGCGATAGAGATCTGCATTCTCGGGGTTTTCGGCGGCTGCGGCCACGAGGTGGCGCAGTTCGTCGAGGCTGCCGGCTCTGATGTTGCGCACGATATTGTCAGCCATGTCGCGCTTGAGCAGGGTGTCGATCATTTCGTCCCACATGCTTTCTTTGGCGAAGCTGAGGGTGCGATATTTGGCTTCTATTCTGAAGCTGGCCGGCAGATAAATCGCGATGCCCTTTGCATTCTTGGTAGAATAACCGGTGTTCTTGAAATTGATTACCGCAGCTTTGCTGGCAGCCAGGAGTTTGTCACAGGCGGTCTTGATCGATTCATTGGTGCCGAGGCGGGCCTTGAGCTGTTCAACGAAGTGAATCATGTCGATGTTTTCGGGTGAATCGAACTTCTGGGTGGTGGCCAGGGCGGCTTTGACATCAGCTGAATATTTGCCGCTCATGACTGCCTTGGCCAGACCATCGATGGCGTCGAGCATGGCGCCGAACTTGCTCATGTCTACGGCTGACTGGGTAGATTCATCGTGACCCTGGCTGCCGCCGGTGTATGAGCGGGCGAAAGCGTTAACCCAGTTGTTGGCGAAGGCGGCCGGAGCCATGCCCTTACTGACGCCCTTCAGAATGTCATCATAAGGAGCGCCCTTGCCGGGTTCGAGTTCTTCAGAAGCGACAATGAATCTGACGTTGTCTTTAACGGCATGGCCGACTTCCACCATCTGCATGAGGCAGGCGTCCATGTTCAGGATGTCGAGTTTCTGGCCGAGGACATTGGCTATTTCAGCGGTTGCCTGACCGAGCTGGGCGTTGGTGATATGGTTGTTTGAAGAGTCGTCGTAAGAAATGCCACGGAAAATGCTGTTGACCTTCTTGTTTTTCCAGCCTGAGCCATGATTCCAGATGGCGAAACAATAATGTTTTGCCGGATAATTTTCTTTGATGAAGCGGGCAAATTTAACCAGTTCGCGATAGTCGCCCATATCGAGTTCGCCCATATCTTTTATCTTTTTGATATTGTTCTTTTCGATGAAGTTGATCTGGGCCGGGCCACGTTCGCGGTCGATCAGCGTTACGATATTGAGGTTGGCGTTCGAGCCGACGCGCGACATTTCTTCCTGGTCTTCTACTCCGAACGGGTCGAGGTTGTTATCGGCATTGAGAAATACGGCTACGGTCCAGTCTTTGGTCTGGGCTGCGGCCGGCAGCAAAATAGCGAACAGAAACAGGGTGGTAAGTGTGATGATACTTGATACTCGTTTCATTCTCGGTCTCCCTGAACTTATAGACTTATCCGGGAATGCTTAGAGCCGGATATCTATGATTCTAATGATGAGCAGGGGTACCCGCAAGAGGTCGCCAAATTTTTTTTGAGCAAAAAAGTTTCAGTTGTTAATCTGAAGCTGGTATCATTTTCGTAATCGTAATCGTAATCGTAATCGTAATCGTAATCGTAATCGTAATCGTAATCGCCTGTCACGGCGTCTGATTTACAGAAGGGCTGGTAGCGTTAAGGACTGGTATCAGAAGTTATGGAAGAATTCAATTTTATTGTTGCGACAAAAGATATTGTTGGCGAACTGATGGAGTTCGAGAAAGTCTGTTTCGAGCACGAGCGCGATCGCTTTTCGAAACGCAGTCTGACGCATCTGATCACCGCGCCGACCTGTCGCACCATCATAATCCGCGATGAGAATGGCAGGCTCAGCGCTGCCGTTATCGGGTTGTTGCGCCATTTTCTCGTTCCCTCAGGGCGCGTTTACAAGATTGGCGTGCTCCCTGAATTCGCCCGGCGCGGCGTCGGTTCGGCACTGGTGCGCGAAATCGAGCGCTGGTTCAGAGAATCTGGCATGAAAAAAACATGCGCCGAGGTGCGTGAGAGTAACACACCTTCGCGGCGCATGTTCGAAAAGAACGGTTATGTCGAGACCGGAACCCTCTACTGTTTTTATGCCAATCTTGAGAACGGCATAAAATACTGGAAAGACCTCTGATCTCCTCAGGCAGACGTATCTATCGAGCTGCTGACAACCGGTTCAGCTTCGTCTGAAGCTTTGCCCTGCTTAGCGTAGCCAGAATTGCGGTTGTTGAACAGACTTTCAAGCATCTGCTGTCTGAATTTTTCGGCATAATTCCAGAATTCTTCAAGGAAATTTTTGTAATC
>CAZMWO010000418.1:0-3668 GCA_964569565.1 uncultured bacterium
TTTTGAAGCATTCATGAAATGGCAGCCGGAAACGCTTGATACCGATTCATGCAATTTCAGGGCAGTCAAGCTGCTGCAGCGGGTAATGAAAGCTGCTCAGGCCAGCGACAACCTCGATGCCCTGCTTGACAACGATCTGCTCAGACTTGCCTGGATCCGCCAGGTAGCAGTCGGCGACAATATTTCTGACACATACATCAAACGGCTCGAAAGCTTTGCCAAAGCGCATGCTGCGCACGCCTGTTCCGCCACGGCACTTGGTTATGCTGCACAGGAATACCATACGCTTGGCCAGAGTGTTAAAGCCGTCGAAACAGCCGAAAGAGGGATAAGCTCGCATTCGAACAGTTATGGCGCCAGCATCTGCGCCAACCTGATCGCCAGTATCAAGGCACGTGAAATCAATCTTGAAACCGAACGGGTTCTGCTGCCAGAAGGCGGTCAGGCCCGCATTACCTTTCGAAACATCGACAAGGTCTATTTCAAGCTGTTGCCGAGACAAACCGATGAACTCTACAAAAAGAATAATTACTCGCCCGATTCCGTGCAGTGGGATGACTACGCTGCGATATTCAGGCGAAAACCAGTAAATACATGGAGCGTAGACGTTGATCCCGGTAATGAATACAAGCAGAGCGAGGCGCTTGTCGATCTGCCGAAAATGGAACCCGGCCTTTACTATCTTGCCGCCAGTGTCAGAGAGGATTTCAGCGATTCCCAGAACGCTCTGTTCATAACTCCTCTCATCGTCAGCAGACTTGGCATGATCGTGCGCAAGCGCGAAGGCAATCTTGAGGTGTTCATCGTCAATAACGTGTCGGGCGAACCCATGGAAGGCATCAAGGTTCAGGGCTATGCACACGAATACGACAAGGGTTGGCGCCAGATGCTCAGCGGTTCTACCAACAAAAATGGCATTGCCTCTTTTCCGTCGAATCGTGGTAACGGCTTCTTCATTGCTGAACACAAGGGGCATACGATTTATCGCACCAACGATTTTTACTCGTATCAGAGCAATGATTTCTCTGCCGACACCAGGGTTTATTTCTTTACCGACCGTTCTATCTACCGCCCCGGACAGACGATATTTTTCAAGGGTATAGCAGCCCGGCATGACACCAGAACCAACGAATACAGGACGCTGCCGGCCGACACCAGCATCAATGTGATGTTGCGTGACCCGAACAGTCAGGAAGTCAAAAACGAGAGCTTCAAGACCAATGAATTTGGCTCATTTTCAGGCACATTCATTGCACCGGCTGACCGCCTGACAGGTCTTTACACGATTTATTCGAACACTTTCCACAGCAGCACGCAGATTCGCGTCGAAGAATACAAGCGTCCGAAATTCAAGGTCGATATCGACATTCCGACCCAGGCGTTTCAGCTCGACAAGGTAGTGCAGCTTACCGGTCGCGCCATGGCCTATACCGGCGCTAAAATTGACGACGGCAAGGTTAAATACCGTGTTGTTCGCGAAATTCGCTACCCGCCGTGGTGCTGGTGGTATTTTGATCCCGGCAATTCTCAGGAAATAGCGCATGGCACAACGGTAACCGACAAGAATGGTGAGTTCGTGATAAGCTTTACCGCGCTGCCTGACCGCACGGTCAACAAGGCTGACGAGCCGGTATTTATTTATACGGTATCGGCAGACGTAACCGACGGAACCGGCGAAACCCGCTCGAGCAAGCAGATAGTACGTGTAGGTTATACGGCACTCTCTCTCGAACTTACAGCCAATGATCTTCAGGACGCCGGCAAATCTTTTCCGGTAAGTGTCAGAACCGCCACTCTCGACGGCAAAGGCATAGCCGGCGCCGGCAGCTTTCTGGTCTATGCGCTCAAGCAACCATCACGTGCCTATCGGCAGAGTTACATGCGCGGTACCATAGTTGCGAAGAACGACAAGTCGAACATCAGAACCTGGGAAGAAGATAAGGTTGTCTTCGAACAGAGCTTCAACACCAGTATTGACGGCTTTTTCAGCAGCGAGCTCAAATTGCCGGAAGGTGCCTACCGTATCAAGGCGCAGACACGCGATCGCTATAACAACCCGGTCAACGCGGTTTTCAACTTTATGGTGGTTGACAACGCCAGCGAAAATTTCACTATCAATATTCCTTTCTTCTTCAGGGATGTAACTGGCGCACTCAAACCTGGCGACACCTTCAAGGCTTTCTGGGCGACAGGTTACGGCAAAGGCCCGGCCTATATCGAAATCGAACATCGGAAAAAGATCATTCAATCTTTCTGGACCGATGTAAACAAAGGGAAAGTGCAGATCAGCCTGCCGGTAACCGAGCAGCATCGCGGCGGTTTCATTGTCAGGATAATGCAGGTCAAGGAAAACCGCGAGTATTTTCTGGCTCACACCGCCATTGTGCCCTGGACCAACAAGCAGTTGCAGCTCAAGTTTGCACACATGACTTCGAAGATGCAGCCGGCACAGAAAGATACCTGGAAAATAGAAATTACCGGCGAAGAAGCAGAAAAAAGCGCAATAGAGATGGTGGCGGCCATGTATGACGCCAGTCTCGACGCGTTTGCAGCACACAACTGGATGTCAAATTTTTCTGTATTCTACAACGATTTCAACCGTGTGTCGCCACAGGGCTATAACCAGGCACAAAGCCTGTATAACTGGCGTAATGACCTCAATACTTACCCTGGAATCGGTTATCGCTCATACCCACAACTGCCTTCCAATATCCAGCAGGATCTGTTCGGCTATCATTATGGTTACGAAACCAAAAGCCTTCGCATGAGCAGGGCTGCTCCGCCCATGCCCAGCGCCATGGCGCCTCAGGCAATGATGGAAAGCGAAGGCATGGAAAAAAGCAAAAAAATGGAAATGGCCGATTCGTTTTCGAGCAGCGACGAAGACGAAGAGCTGGCCGCCGGCGCCGCGCCACAGGAAGCCAATGGTGGCGGCAGTGCCGACAACGCTCCAGCCGCAGAACCGGCGCCCGATCTCGACAAGGTTTCGGCGCGCAGCAACCTGAATGAGACTGCTTTCTTCCAGCCGCATCTGACAATGGATGCGGACGGCAAAATTTCTGTTGAATTCACCATACCGGAAGCTCTCACCACCTGGAAATTCATGGGCTTCGCGCATGGCACGGCACTACAGGCTGGTCAGCTCATCGGCGAAACCGTTACCCAGAAAGACCTGATGGTGCAGCCGAATCCGCCGAGATTCATGCGCGAAGGCGACAAGCTGGTCTTCACCGCAAAAGTTACCAACCTCTCTGACATTGAGCAGAAAGGTCAGATACGCCTTAAATTGCAGGATACCGTCACTGATGCCGATCGCAATGCGGAATTCAAGCTGGACAAGCCAACTCTCGAGTTCAGCGTGCCGGCCGGAGAATCGCGCTCATTCGGTTGGGAACTCAACGTTCCCGATACACCGGGCGTGGTTAAATACACAGTCGTCGGTGCCACCGGCAATCTGTCGGACGGTGAGGAAGGCATGCTGCCGATACTTTCGCGGCATATCTTCGTTACCGAGTCTTTGCCTCTGCCGATAAAAGGCCCGGAGACAAAGAAATTCACCTTCAAGAAACTGGTTGAATCAAAGAAATCAGACAGTCTCAAGCATCAGGGCCTGACCGTCGAAGTCACTTCGAATCCGGCCTGGTATGCGGTTCAGGCCCTGCCATATC
>CAZMWO010000419.1:0-3656 GCA_964569565.1 uncultured bacterium
TCCGCGTCTCTGCTTCTTAGTGCGAACTTTCGATTACGATTACCCGCTTCGCCAGGGCTGCGCAGGGCAAGCGCGCGCGCCAGGCACGAATAATTTCGGGTATGGTTCGGCTTGAATTGCTATAATGTTATTGTCGTAGTTATCTATATGTGATTGACTTTCTGGCATTTGCCATATATATTGAATTTGGCAAATGCCAGAAAAGCGAAAGGAAGATATCATGGTCAGACCGAGATTGCGACGGCGGGTTGCCGGAGAATTCGGGGCGACTTTTTTCAAGCCGGCTGGAATTCCAGTGCGTGAGCTTGAAACTGTCAACCTCACTTTCGATGAACTCGAAGCCATCAGATTGACCGACCTTGAAGGGCTTTATCAGGCAGATGCCGCCGAGCAGATGAACGTTTCGCGCCAGACCCTCGGCAATATTGTGACCTCGGCGCACAAAAAGATAGCAGAGGCCTTGATCAAGGGAATGGCCATCAAAATCGAAGGCGGCACCGTCGAGTACATGCACAATCTCTATTATTGCCCGGCCTGCGAAAGCACTTTCCAGGCTGACGAAAGTGAAGAGAGTTGTCCCGACTGTCATAGCGACAAGATCGAGCCGGCAGAAGTACCGGGTATGCAGAGGCGCCGCCGCCAAAAGGGTAAAAAAGGAGCCTGATGATGAAGTATGTGATTTCGGTTAAGGAACAGAGCCTCGATGCCAGAGTTGATTCGCGATTCGGGCGGGCCCAGATGTTTGCACTGTATGACAGCAAAACCGGCGAATGCAGCTGGCATCCGAATACTCAGAATTTTCAGGCAGCCCAGGGCGCCGGAATTCAGACGGCTCAAAACGTGGTCAACCTTGGCGCTGAAGCAGTTATTTCGGGCCATTGCGGGCCCAAGGCATATCGTGTGCTCGAAGCCGCTGGTGTAAGGATTTATTCTATCGAAGGCAATCCGACGATCAAAGAAGCTGTTCAGATGATTGAATCTGGCAAAATTAAAGCAATGGAAGGTGCCGACGTTGAAGGACACTGGGTCTGATTCATTGAAAGTAGTTATCTGCAGCGGCAAGGGTGGCACCGGAAAAACCACTCTGGCGCTCAGTCTCGCCTGGACACTCGGTCGTGCCGAAGAGTTCAGCATGCAGGTCAGACTGCTTGACTGCGATGTCGAAGAGCCCAACTGCCACCTGTTTTTACGTGGCAATTATGCTGAGCAGATTCCGGTATTGGCAGAAAAGCCGGTGTTCGATATGCAACTCTGTATCGGTTGCGGGCGCTGCGCCAACAAGTGCCGTTATAATGCTATCGCCGTGGTTAAAGGCAAGCCGCTGGTTTTTAACGATCTTTGTCATTCATGCGGCGTATGCGGCGCGGTCTGCCCACATGATGCGATAACTCTCAAGCCTGAGCCTATTGGCGAAGTTCTGGTTGACTCCAGTCATCAGCCGTTCAGTTTCATGTTTGGCCGCCTGAAAATTGGCGAGTCGCAAAGTCCTATGGTAATCGGCAAAATGCTTGAACATGTATTAACGGCAGGGCTCAATATTATCGATGGCCCGCCAGGAACAGCCTGCAATACAGTAAAGGCAATCGGCGCAGCCGACAAGGTCATACTGGTCACCGAACCGACGCCTTTCGGCGCTAACGATCTCGCGCTCGCGCTCGATCTGTGCGCGCAGCTGCACAAACCCTGTGGTATCGTTATCAACCGCTCAGACAGCAACGATGGGCTTATCGAAGCGCTTGCCGAAGAATACCAGGTTCCGGTCATTGGCAAGATCCCTTTTAAGCGCGAATATGCGCGTGCCTGTTCCGATGGTCTGATTCTTACGGCAGAATATCCTGAATTACGCGCCGAGGTTATCGGCAGTTTTTCGCGCCTGTTGAACGACGCGGCGGTTCCGGCCGTTGTTGCTGCCGATAAGATAGAGCATGACGAATGCCGTATTGATTCGGGGTCTGCCGCCGACAGAAAATCTGACGATTATCAGGAGCTGACGGTTTTGAGCGGCAAGGGCGGCACCGGAAAGACAACGGTAACCGGCGCTCTGATCGCTATGTCTGATAGCCTGGTCGCCGCTGACTGCGATGTCGATGCTGCCAACCTTCGTCTGCTGATGAACGATCGCGTGCTTTACACCGAGCGTGCCTGTCTGGGCAGCGAAGCGGTGATCGAGCAGCGAAAATGCATAAAATGCGGGAAATGCTTTGAGCAGTGCCGTTTTAATGCTATAGATTTTGATGCAGCGGCCGGAACTTATCACGTTAATGAGCTCAACTGCGAAGGTTGCGGGCTTTGCGTCGAAATCTGCCCGGCCAAAGCCATCAGCGAAAAGCGTGCCGAAACCGGCAACCTGATGCTTTCTGAATCTGCGCGAGGTCGGCTGGTTCATGCAAAACTGGCTCCTGCCGCAGAAAATTCCGGTAAGCTGGTTTCCATGGTGCGCAGTCTGGCTTTTGCCATCGCAGATCAGCAGCAGAAAGAGTGGCTGCTGGTCGATGGCCCGCCCGGCACCGCCTGCCCGGCGATAGCTTCTGTCACCGGTTCCGATCGCGTCGTGCTGGTGACCGAACCAACTATCGCGGCAGTGCACGATCTCGAAAGAATCATCAAACTTGTGCGCCATTTTGGTATCAAGCCTGAAATAGTCATTAACAAGGCTGATATCAACCCGACCTACGCCCGCAAGATCAGAGATCTTGCCGATACCGCCGGCTATCGTATTCTCGGCGAAATTCCATTCGATGAAACTGTCAAGGAAGCCATAAAAGCAGGTGTCCCCATAGTTGATTTCAATGAAGGCCCGGCTTCGCAGGCTGTCAAAAATATCTGGAACAGAATCAAGGAGACACGAAAGTGAAAATAGCTATTCCGACCGTAGAAGGAAAACTCTGCACTCATTTTGGCCACTGCCAGCAGTTCTGCATTATCGATACCGATGATTCCAAAAAGATCGTCGGCAAACAGATGCTGACGCCGCCGCCGCACGAACCAGGTGTTCTGCCGCGCTGGCTGGCTGAGCAGAAAGTCACTCACATCCTCGCTGGTGGCATGGGTGTCAGGGCACAGGAACTTTTCGCCCAAAACAAAATCACCGTCATTACCGGTGTTCAGGGTGAACACACTCCCGAAGACGCCGTAACCGCTTATCTGCAGGGCACCTTGCAGACCGGCGCCAATGCCTGCTCTCACTAAGCTTTGAAGGCTGCGTAGCCTCTCTCGGATTTCACAACGCAGCTATTCCTTTTGCCGCCAGGACAGAACGTTTGTGCCCTGGCGGCTTTATTATTGCGAAGAAAAGCTGAGAACATCCGCAGATTTCACCGATTGCACCGATGGCAAGCTCTTTGCCGTCATTGCGAGGAGCGTAGCGACGAAGCAATCTTCCTGTCTGTGAGATTGCTTCGCTTCGCTCGCAATGACAGATCACACCCATATTCAAGCTTGACAGAGGACTAGTCCTCTGTCACATTTGAATTATGGGGTTGATTGGCGAAGGATAAACACTTGGTAGAAAAATCAAACCAGGGCGCAGGCGTGCTTCTCATGCGCGAAATTTCGAGCCAGGCAATTTTGACGCAAAGCCATAGCTATTAAGAGAGACTCTCAACTGGCGAGAGTGGAGCGCATGAGATCACGCCGAGAGCCCGGCATAAGCGGAG
>CAZMWO010000420.1:0-3652 GCA_964569565.1 uncultured bacterium
CGGGGTCTTCAGACAGCCGATAATCAAGATCCTTGAAAAATTCGGGCATCGGATTAGTGATCGTCGCCTGATTTACATTGCGCTCAAAGGCGAAAGAGCTGTTGAAGACGAAGGGTATTTTATAAAACTTGGCTACCGCATCGATAGCCTCGTATTGCTCGTCGAGAATCAGCGAGAAAACCTTGCGCGTTTCTTCGTGCGAGGCATGCTCGACGTAGGCTGAGTCCTGATTCAGTTTTTCAATGCTGTTCTGCACCTTTTTTATCTCTGTACGCAAAGCTCGCAGCTTGCGGGTAAATTCAAGATCAACCGACTTCCTCTCTTCATTATACTTCTCCATGGAGATTTCGCCAGACTTCGGACTCGCCTTTTTTTGATTTATCAGTTTTTGCAGCTGTTTCGTATAATCGTTTTCTTCTTTGACGCGTTCTTCTTCAAGCTTTTTAAGCTCAGCCTGCGCTTTTTCCATTTCAGCTTTTATTTTCGCGGTGTTCTCGAGGCGGGCTTTGTCAGCATCGCCCTTTAACGCGGTGATGCGGAAACGGCGTGGCGCGGCGTCGAAGTCTTTCATGAATGGGTGCAGCAGCACAGCTTCAGCGAGATTGACGTAGCCGAACTGAACCTGGTCCTGGGCCGGAGCGGCCGGGCAGATGTACAGACCGGCGAGAGCCAGCAGAATAACTAATAACCTTTTCCCTGAGAACATTTCTTACCATCCTCCGATACTGTTTTTTGCCTGTAAATCGACGTTGGGTGTCCCTATTGCCTGCTCTGAACGCGATGTTTCGCCCCCCGGCATACGGCAGGTTATTCTAACAACCAGCGGGCTGCGCGCATTGTCGGCAGTAGTGGGTTCGCAGGCAATCGACTCGACATCGCGCGCAAGAACTGTCTTGAAAACGTTGGCGCCGGCCGGTAATGCCGGACGGGCCATGGCGGCGACCGAATTGCCGGCGACTGTTTCCTGCCAGCGCCCATAATGAAGCTCGCCGGTGCCGGCAAGCGAAAGAACATGATAAATCAGCACCGCGTCATGGTTGTCGGCGGCGGCGAAGCCGATCTTTGCGGGAGTCGACTCGGTAAGTGCGATTACCTTTGCACCTGAATAACCGTTGCCGTTGATTCCTGTGGTTTGTGTCGCATACATGGTGCCGTTGTAGTAATGCAGGCCGAAGTCTGTGCCGGTGTTTTCGCTGATATCCCCGGGAAAAGTGATGCTTGCCGGGTATGTGCTCTTCTTGATGGCGGTGTTTATTTCGCGACAGGCAAGCTTGAGTTTGTTTATCGTCTGCTGTGCCCATAGCGTGGCATTGCTCAGCTTGCTGCCACCACGATAAAGGCTGAAAAGGCCGACCATAAAGACAGCCAGAATCGCTGCCGCAATGGCTACCTCCATAATCGTCACGCCACGTCGCTTGTGCAGCTTAGTCACGGTTGATCCTCACTGTTTTACGGATTTCGTAGTCCCAGGCTTCGCCGCGCGCGGTCTCTACGGTGCTTTGTACAACAATCTCAACGACAGCGGTATTGCTGACACGGCTGGCACCGGCTCCACCCGTTTCCGCGATTTCCTGTGCGGCAATATTCAGGCTGGTAACGCCGTATTCAGCCAGATTGAATGGTTCGCGCATACGGTTCTTGATATTGGCCGGCAGCGGTTTCATCGACAAGACGCCGTTAGTCGAAACGCCGTCGAAAACGGTCGCGTCGGATTTGATATCAGACATGAAAGTATCGAGCCATCTTCTTTCCTGCCCACCCATCGAAAACCCGGGCGTGAAAAGGCGATCCGGGCTGAACTGCCCGCTGCGGTAAAGATAAATCGGGCCGGGATTGTAAGGTTTGATGGCTGCTTCCGGCGAATTCAGATCGGTAACCTGGGTAAAGTCAAAAAGCGGGTTGCGGCCCTGCGCCAGACAGATAGCATCATATAATTCGCGATGCAGGAACTTGATTTTGAGCATGGCGTGTTCGATGCCGGCTCTCGCGGTAAAGTGGGCCTGCAGCTGGGCGAAGCTGGTCATATTGGAACGGTTATACTGCTGCGTGCTTTTGATCAGATAGGTTGCGACTATGCCCAGCGCAGTTGCAAAGACGAGAACCAGTGGAATCGCCATTCCGTATCGCTTTGTCTTTTTCATTTCAGATTTGCTTTCATCGTGAAGATGTCGATCGAGCGGTCGTGCCCGCTACGGCTCTGCCAGGAAACGCGAAGCAGAATTTTTTTCATGACACAGTGATTGTTGCCGGCCGGCCCTGGTGGCGTGCCAAGCTCGAACGATCCCAATATTTTCAGGGGCGGCTGCACGAGATTGACATCATCGGGCGGGTCGTATGGCGACATTGCAGCTCCCGAAACGAAGGCATTGTCATAGGAATACCAGATGTTCTTGCCATCTGCGTTGACCTGGTTTTCGTAAATCGGTCTCGGGAGATGGGCGAATGACATCTCGGAGTTGGTGTTCACCGTTGGCGAAACCTGAACCGGAAAAACGTAGAGCTTGGTCCGGTATTGCAGGCCACGCTCGTCGACGATGGTGCCGCGCGCGTAACCGTCAGCGCTCGCATCGTTCCCGAGAAGAGTAAGAAAGGTGCGGCGGTCGAAAGCCGGATCGGTAAGATCGACAATTTCGGCGACGTTGTCTTCAGGGTTGCTGCCGTCGGCATCGCTGACCGCGGTTCCGGCCGGTATTATCGCGTAGAACGGCACATCATCGAGAAGGGTTTCAAGAATGTTGCGAACAGCTGTTTGAGCGAACACTACCGAGTTAGCCACGTCGGAATCTGATGAAGACGTGCCGATGACGCCGATGAGCGGAATAAAAGCAACCGCCAGAATCAGCATGGCCAGGACTATTTCAGGCAGGGTCACTCCCTGTTTTGCAAGTTTCATTGTGCAACGCCCCGTTCTGCTCAAATTACCTTCTTCATGTACAATTTTAATTTATCCTAACTCAGAACACAAGCTAATTAGGCTGTAAAAATAATTTAACACTTCTACAACGATTTATTTGGCGAAATCGATTAAAATGCTTGACTTTGCGATTCAACACTGTTACAATAAAGACCGATCAGCCGGGATGGCGGAATTGGCAGACGCACCGGACTTAAAATCCGGTGGGGTAAAACCCGTGCCGGTTCAAGCCCGGCTCTCGGCACCCTAACGACGCGGGGTGGAGCAGCCTGGTAGCTCGTCGGGCTCATAACCCGAAGGTCGGCGGTTCAAATCCGTCCCCCGCAACCGTAAAACAGGGCCTGGACTAATTCAGGCCTTTGTTTTTACCCGGCAAGGTAGCTCAGCTGGTCAGAGCTCACGGTTCATACCCGTGCGGTCGTCGGTTCGATTCCGACCCTTGCTAGTGTAATCAAGTTTCATACGGTGCGATACCGTGCAAGAACCCGCTTAAACAGCGGGTTTTTTGTTTCTCCCGGTATCATGTTGTCTCATGGCGTCTCACGGTTTTGCAAAGTCTTAGTGCCAAAATAGGTACAATTTTTAAAAGCCGTGTTCAGGAGGAAAATTTTGGCACTACAACATTCTGAAACTATCACTGGAAAAGCGTTTTGCAAGCTTACTAACGACAGGATAAAAAAGATTAAGGTCGGCAATATTGATCCGGCCACCAAAGAAAGGGTGAAAAACAACCAGCGT